>NZ_CACSJY010000030.1:0-80608 GCF_902706155.1 Pseudomonas sp. 18058 | reverse complement strand
CAGTCGACATCAGCTTATCTGACACACCGCCTTCGCGAGCAAGCCCGCTCCCACATTTGATCTTCAGTGTGGGCGGAATTGGCTGGGGGCTACGCCGCTCCAGCGCACGAAGGCGTGGCGGAAGCTGGCGGTCTCGCTGAAGCCGAGGGTTTCGGCAATGCGGTAGATCGGTAACTGATCCTCACACAACATCTGCTTGGCCCGCTCGAAACGCAGTTCATCGAGCAGTTCCTGATAGCTGCTGCCCATGTCCTTCAGATGGCGGCGCAAGGTGCGTGGTGAACACTTCATCTGCTGCGCCAATCCTTCCAGCCCCGGCGCGGCATTCAATTGCGCACTGAGCAACTGGCGGATCCGCCCCAGCCACGCCTGACGCCCGGTGAATTCGAGGTTCTGCTTGCGGCAACGTTCGGCCATGGCTTGGTGGGTAATGGCATCCGCCAATGGCAACGGTTGATCGAGCCAGTGTCGGTCGAAGGCGAAGGCGTTGTCCTTGGCGGCGAAGTGCAGCGGCGCGTTGAAGTGTTCGGCATAGCTGTCGCGGTAATCCGGCGCGGCGTGTTCGAACCGCGTGGCGAGCAAGGGCAGAGGATGCCCGAGCAAGTCATCGCAAATCACCTTCAGCGAGACCAGGCAGAACTCGGCATTAAACACTGCCATTGCCGGACTTTCGCGATAGTCCGCCGCAACGAACCAGACGCGCTCGCCATCGTCTTCCAGGCTCAGTTCGAAAAGTGTTCCCAACAGCGCCGGATAACGGATCGCCAAACGCAAAGCGTCACCGAAGGTGGCACAGGTCAGCAGCGCATAACCGAGGATGCCGTAGCAGGAAACGTGCATGCGCCGGCCCAGTTCCAGACCGATATCGTGCTTGAGCGCGACCGCGTTGGCGCAGACCTGCATCTCTTGGTTGGTGGTGATGCGTGTGTCGGCACGGTTTAAATCCGCCGCACTGATGCCGCTGCCGTTGAGCAGCGCCTCGCTCGACAGGCCTTCGGCTTTGAAGGTGTTGAGGATCAGCGAGACCGCGTTGAGGGTAGTGAGGTGGGAGTGGAGCATGGGATCTTCCAGCCTTGAGATGGCTGGAATGCAGCAATTTATATGCCGTCACAGCCCCTCACCCCAGCCCTCTCCCAAAGGGAGAGGGGGCCGATTGGGGGATATTGGTGAGATGCACCGACGTGAGACATCTCTGCCGAATCCACAATCGACACGGTTTATCAGGTCGACGGACAGCGAAAAACAACTCGGTCAGTCCCCTCTCCCTCCGGGAGAGGGCTAGGGTGAGGGCCGATCCAGAGCCTTGGTCAGAGCAACTCACCACACAGATCCAGTTCAATCAGCCGGCGCACTTCTTCAGTTTCAAGCCCAGCACCGAGCAACCCGTGCAACTTGCCAAACGCCGCCTCACGGGTCATGCCGCCACCGGACAACACGCCAACCCCGCGCAAGCGGCTGCCGGCCTCATACACATCCAGCTCAACCCCACCTTCATGGCATTGCGTAACCGCCACCACCACCACGCCGTTGTCCCGCGCGCGGCCGAGGCTCGCCAGAAACTCCGGGTTGTCGCTCGGCCCGGTGCCGCTGCCGTAGCATTCCAGCACCAGACCCTGAATGCCGCTGTCGAGCAGGCCATCAAGAACTCCAGCGCTAATGCCGGGGAACAATGGCAGCACGGCAACTTTGGCCAGTTGCTTCGGATGGTTATAGCTCAACGACGCCGGAATCGAAGGCGCTTTCACACCGCCACCCTGACGCTCCAGACGCTTGAACGGATGACGGCCAAAGCTGCGCACTTTCGCGCAACGGGTCGGCGCCAGCAGTTCGCCGTGGAAGTACAAATGCACGCCCGGCGCCAGGCCTTGGCCGAGGGCAACCAGTGCGCCACCGAGGTTTTCCCAGGCATCGCTGTCGGTCACGCCCGCCGGCAGCATCGAACCGGTGAAGCACACACGCGCATGCAGGCGGAGCAACTGAAAGCTCATCGCCGCCGCGCTGTACGCCAGCGTGTCGGTGCCGTGCAGGATCAACACGCTGTCGCAGCCTTGCACATCCACGGCATCGACCACCGCTTCACGCAGTTGCTGCCAATAGGTCGGGGTCATGTTGGCGCTGTCGATCAGCGGCGACATCTCGCGAAAGCGCCACTGCGGCACGACGAGTTCAGGCTGGCTGTGCAGGTAATCGCGCATCCGCGCTTCAAAACCGGACGCCGGGGCCAGGCCATTGGCACTGGTCTGCATGCCGATAGTGCCACCGGTGTAGAGCACCATGACGTGTTGGGCGGCGGGATAAGTCGACGAATTCATAGGATTCTCCGAAAACGATGAATACCTTGTGGGAGCGAGCTTGCTCGCGAAGGCGTCGTGTCAGTCGACATCTACTCAATTGACACACCGCCTTCGCGAGCAAGCCCGCTCCCACAGGTCATGCATTGCACTTTAACTGACGGGCGCAGGGGATGCGCCCGTCATTCACCTGTCAGCGTTGCGCTGCAGGTACGCCTTGCGGCTCGGCTTCGGTCTTGCCCGCTGTTGCCGGCGGGTTGGTTGGCCAGGCTTTCAGGTCCAGATCCAGGTCAGTGAATTTGCTGGAATCGAACACCGGCTGTTTGACGCCGGCGCGGCGCTGCTCGTCGTAGTCGCGCATTACGCGCATGCCGACCTTGAACAGCATGGCCAAAGCCACCAGGTTGACGAAGGCCAGGCAGGTCATGGTGATGTCGGCGAAGGCGAACACGGTCGACAGATCCTGCATCGAACCCCAGACCACCAGCGCCAGCACCAGGCCACGGAAAATCATCAGCGCAGCGCGGTTGCGGGTGAGGAACTGCAAGCTGTTCTCGCCCAGGTAGTAGTTGTAGAGGATGCAGGTGAAGACGAACAGCGACAGCGCAACGCTGACGAACATGCGGCCCCAGTCACCGACTACGGCGGCCAGCGAGTTCTGGGTCAGGACGATGCCGTCACCTTCGAAGCCCGGCGTGTAGAAGCCCGACAGCAGGATCAGCAGCGCGGTGCAGGTGCAGATCACGAAGGTGTCGAGGAACACGCTGAAAGCCTGAACCACGCCCTGCGCGCCCGGGTGTTTCACCGCAGCCACGGCGGCGACGTTCGGCGCACTGCCCAGACCCGCTTCGTTGGCGAACACGCCACGCTTCACGCCCATGACGATGGCGCTGCCGAGCAGACCACCAAAGGCCGGGTCGAGACCGAAGGCGCTCTTGATGATGGTTTCCAGCATGGCGGGCACGTGTTCGATCTGGGTGCCGATCACGTACAGGGTCACGCCGATATAGGCCAGGGTCTTGATCGGTACCAACAGGTCGGACACCGAAGCGATGCGCTTGATGCCGCCGAGGAAGGTGATGGCCAGCAGCACCGCCAGGACGATACCGGTGTGGCGCGGGTCGAATTCAAAGGCGTTCTGCAGCGAGTGGGTCACGGTGTAGGACTGCAGGCCAATGAAGGCGAAGCCGTAGGTGACCAGCAGCAGAACGGAGAACACCACTGCCATGCCTTTGAGCTTCAGGCCGTGCTGAATGTAGTAGGCCGGGCCACCACGGTACAGACCGTCGCCATCGGCGCGTTTGTAGACTTGGGCCAGAGTACATTCGAAGAAGCTGCTGGACATGCCGACCAGTGCGGTCACCCACATCCAGAACACCGCACCCGGACCGCCGAGGGTCACGGCAATGCCGACACCGGCGATGTTGCCTGCACCGACACGACCGGCGAGGCTGAGCATCAAGGCCTGGAACGAGCTGAGTTGGCCGGCGCTGCCTTTGAGGCTGTCGCGGAACACCGCGAACATGTGAAAGAAGTGCCGCAGTTGAACGAAACGCGAGCGAATCGTGAAGTAGCTACCGAGCCCGACAATGAGCACGATCAGTACTTTGCCTGAGAGGAAGTCGTTGATGACTTCGAGCATGGATTTTTCCTCGCTGTTTTTTGTGTAAGCAAATGCTGGATCGGAGAAACATCGTGTTACACCGGTTTGCGCGCGGCACAACAGGTGAGGCGAAGGTTTCGTCCCGGTTCCAAATCGCGGGTTTGTTATTAGTTCGGGTTTCACATGGGTGATGGCCTCGTTACCGACGACCGCTCATGCGAAGAGGGGCGGCACTATACCGATCAGTGCGGCGCCCGTCTGCACAGTCGTGGTGCAAGCGACGAAACGAGGATGCTGCAAGATCAAAAGATCGCAGCCTTCGGCAGCTCCTACAGGTGTACATCCATCATGTAGGAGCTGCCGAAGGCTGCGATCTTGGCGGTATCAAATACACAAAACATTTAACGTCCTGCCCGCAAAGAAGTTAAAAAAAAGGGCCTGGGGACTAAATCCCCAAGCCCTCAAAAGGTGAGAGGTGTCTAGTCCCTCGACCTGGTGAGCGGTGCTACAAGTAACGCGTCGATTCAGCCTTTGAGCGGAACCAGACGCGGAGCAATCATGTTTTCCGGGCGCAGGATGTCGGCGAGCATGGCTTCGTCGAGCAGACCTTCTTCGCGCACCAGTTCCAGCACGCCGCGGCCGCTTTCAAGGGCGAGGCCGGCGATGCGGGTGGCGTTTTTGTAGCCGATGTACGGGTTCAATGCGGTAACCAGACCGATCGAGTGCTCGACCAGTTCACGGCAGCGCGCTTCGTTGGCGGTGATGCCGACGATGCAGTGCTCGCGCAGCATGTCCATGGCGCGTTGCAGCAGGCGGATCGAGTCGAAGATCTTGAAGGCGATCAGCGGCTCCATCACGTTCAGCTGCAGTTGGCCGCCTTCGGCTGCCATGGTCAGCGCCAGGTCGTTACCGATCACTTGGAACGCGACTTGGTTCACAGCTTCCGGGATTACCGGGTTGACCTTGCCAGGCATGATCGAGCTGCCTGGCTGACGCGCTGGCAGGTTGATTTCGTTGATGCCGGTGCGTGGGCCGCTGGACAGCAGACGCAAGTCGTTGCAGATCTTCGACAGCTTGACCGCGGTGCGCTTGAGCATGCCGGAGAACAGTACGAAGGCGCCCATGTCGGAAGTCGCTTCGATCAGGTCGGCCGCCGGAACCAGCGGTTGACCGCTGATCAGGGCCAGACGCTGAACCGCCAGCGCTTGATAACGCGGGTCGGCGTTGATGCCGGTACCGATCGCGGTGCCGCCCAGGTTCACTTCAGTCAGCAGTTCCGGGGCCAGCGTCTTCAGACGGGCCAGGTCTTCGCCCATGGTGGTGGCGAAAGCACGGAATTCCTGGCCGAGGGTCATCGGCACGGCGTCTTGCAATTGAGTACGGCCCATTTTCAGGACGTGATCAAATTCTTTGCCCTTGGCCGCGAACGCCTGAATCAGGCTGTCGAGGCTGGCCAGCAGGGTGTCGTGACCGAGCAACAGGCCCAGGCGGATCGCCGTTGGGTAGGCGTCGTTGGTTGACTGCGCCATGTTGACGTCGTCGTTCGGGTGCAGGAACTGGTACTCGCCTTTCTGGTGACCCATTGCTTCCAGAGCAATGTTGGCGATCACTTCGTTGGCGTTCATGTTGGTGGAAGTACCGGCGCCACCTTGAATCATGTCGACCACGAACTCTTCGTGGAAATCACCGCGGATCAATCGGGCACAGGCTTCGCTGATGGCAGCGTGCTTGGCTTCGCTCAGATGACCCAACTCGCGGTTGGCGTCAGCAGCGGCCTGTTTGACCATTGCCAGACCGACAACGAGTTTTGGGTAATGCGAAATCGGAACACCGGAGAGACGGAAGTTATTCACCGCTCGCAGGGTCTGGATGCCGTAATACGCTTGAGCCGGTACTTCGAGGGCGCCAAGCAGGTCGTTTTCTGTGCGGAAAGATGCAGCGGAGGACATGATAGAAATCATCTCGATATGGACCCGGTCTGTGCCGGAACGCTGCGAATGCTAGGCTTGTGGGGAATTTTGGGCCAATGCTGTTAAGCACTGCCCTATGCACATTCGGCATAATGCCCGTGTGACGCCGCGTGCGCGGCAGACGTGTGACCTGTTTTGGTGCGTGTCCGGGAGGACGTGATGAATCTGGAAAGCAAATGGCTCGAGGACTTCAGTGCTCTGGCCGCCACCCGCAGCTTCTCGCAAGCGGCCGAACGACGCTTCGTGACGCAGCCGGCATTCAGTCGGCGGATCCGCAGCCTCGAAGCGGCGCTGGGGCTGACCCTGGTCAATCGCTCGCGCACGCCGATCGAACTGACGGCGGCGGGGCAGTTGTTTCTGGTGACCGCGCGCACGGTGGTCGAACAACTCGGTGAAGTGCTGCGCCATCTGCATCATCTGGAGGGCGGGCAGGGCGAAGTGATGCAAGTCGCTGCCGCTCACTCGCTGGCACTGGGTTTCTTTCCGCGCTGGATCGCGCAACTGCGCAATGAAGGTTTGAACATTGCCACGCGACTGGTCGCGACCAACGTCGGCGACGCGGTGCATGCGCTGCGTGAGGGTGGCTGCGATCTGATGCTGGCGTTCTACGACCCGGACGCGGCGATGCAGATGGACCCGGAAATTTTCCCCTCGCTGCATTTGGGCCAGACCGAGATGCTGCCGGTGTGCGCGGCGGATGCCGAGGGCAAGCCGTTGTTCGATCTGGAAGGCGAGGCGAGTGTGCCGCTGCTTGCTTACAGCGCCGGGGCATTTCTCGGGCGCTCGGTGAATGGCTTGCTGCGTCAGCGCCAGGTGCGCTTTACCACTATTTATGAAACCGCGATGGCGGACAGTTTGAAGAGCATGGCGCTGGAAGGGTTGGGCATTGCCTGGGTGCCGCAACTCAGCGTGCGTGCGGAATTGGCACGAGGCGAACTGGTCGTGTGCGGCGGCCCGCAATGGCATGTGCCGCTGGAGATTCGCCTCTACCGCTGCGCCTTGGTGCGCAAAGCCAACGTGCGCCTGCTGTGGCGCAAGCTTGAAGGCGGTGCGGCTGGCGGTGCGTGATGTCCGTGCAGCCGCCGTGTCGCGGAAAAATGCGTTCAGGGAACATTGCTCAAAAAGTTACTGATCCTTGCCCGATTAGCTTCAGTGAAGGTGTGGCAGTTGCCGACCAACAATTTCGGGTTCGGGATCATGTAACTTTCACACCACCAGCCGCCTCGGTAGAACACTTCAGAATTTTCATGCAGGGCGTCTAGCGTGTGGCCAATTTCATGTCCGACATTGGCTGCTGACTTGAGAGATGCAATGGCCGCTTGTTGCCCAGTTCCGGCAAGGCCAGCGACACGATCATTTAGAGCGCTTTTGGTCAGTAGAATGAATTTTGTAGTTCGTGTGGACGGAAGATTTTTTCGACTTTATAGTCGTGCGTGCGATCCCTCCACTTTTTCATAGTGACTAGCTCGTCTTCATTCATATACGCAAAGTCAGTATAAGTCGGCTGATTGCGTATGAATTGAACTGATACGCGGCGTCCCGTAACGCCCTCCAGTTCCTTGACCATAGGCAGGAAATGTTCGGCAAATATCTCCGACTGTGGCTGGGTTACATCGTCGTGGATGAAGGCGTGGATGAATATCGGTATTTTTCCGCCAAGCGGCGCAGCGAGCGACCTGGCTAGCGTCGTGTTTTGTTCAGCTGGCCATGGAGTGTCATCGATAGCGACTGTGGCTTGAGTCATCGTAGTCATGAACAGGCTGCCAAGCAGCGCACATGTGATTGTTAATATATTTGGCATTTTAGTTGTTTTCGAAGTGGAAAAGTTTGGATGAATTAGGTGTGTGCCTCGTTGTAAGGCAGGGTCGGATTATTAGCGTGTTAGTGTTTGTTTGTGCAGTCTTTATATGTGTCAGTTAATGTTCTGTTATCAAGTATTGCAGCATGGATAGTTGTTTTTATGTTGGCGTTATTTGATGTTTGTAATGCTTAATATTCGCAGGCGGCCTTGCGCCGTTAATGCCGAGCTGAAACGGTTTGCAGAGGCTGGCGCGCTGACTTGAAAGTCAGCAAAAACAGAAAAAGAGCCGCTAAGACAGATGGTCGTCGAAGGGGCTGTTTATTGCTTTCTTTGCGGTATACTGCGCGGCCTTCGGCCGGCACGACCGGCCATTTTTCGTACAATCAAGCCACGCAACCTGCGTGGCTTGTTGTTTTATGACGCGCCTGCGGGCGCTCCAGAGAGAAGAGGCGCGACGATGAGTGTACTGGTTGGCGTGATCATGGGCTCCAAGTCCGATTGGTCCACCCTTAGCCACACCGCCGATATGCTGGAAAAGCTCGGCATCCCGTACGAGGTCAAAGTGGTCTCTGCCCACCGTACCCCGGATCTGCTGTTCCAGTACGCCGAAGAGGCTGAAAGCCGCGGCATCGAGGTGATTATCGCCGGTGCCGGTGGCGCAGCCCACTTGCCAGGCATGTGTGCGGCCAAGACCCACCTGCCGGTGCTCGGTGTGCCGGTGCAGTCGGCCATGCTCTCGGGCGTCGACTCGCTGCTGTCCATCGTGCAGATGCCAGCGGGCATTCCGGTCGCCACTCTGGCTATCGGCAAGGCCGGCGCGATCAACGCCGCGCTGCTCTCGGCGAGCATCCTCGGCGCCAAGCATCCGCAGTTCCACGCGGTACTGAAAACCTTCCGTGCCGAGCAGACAGACAGCGTCCTGGACAATCCAGACCCACGTATTGCCTGAGGTTGTTGAGATGAAGATCGGTGTAATCGGTGGCGGCCAGTTGGGTCGCATGTTGGCCCTGGCGGGCACTCCGCTGGGCATGAACTTCGCTTTCCTCGACCCTGCGCCGGACGCTTGCGCCGCGGCGTTGGGCGAACACCTGCGGGCCGATTACGGCGATCAGGATCATCTGCGCCAACTCGCCGATGAAGTCGATCTGGTGACCTTCGAATTCGAAAGTGTTCCGGCCGAAACCGTGGCATTCCTGTCGCAATTCGTTCCGGTTTATCCGAGCGCCAACGCCCTGCGCATCGCTCGCGATCGCTGGTTCGAAAAGAGCATGTTCAAGGATCTGGGCATCCCGACCCCGGCCTTCGCCGACATTCAATCGCAAGCCGATCTGGATGCCGCCGTGGCTTCGATCGGTCTGCCGGCCGTGCTGAAAACCCGCACTCTGGGTTATGACGGCAAGGGCCAGAAAGTCCTGCGCAAGCCGGAAGACGTGGTCGACACCTTCGCCGAACTGGGCAGCGTCTCCTGCCTGCTGGAAGGCTTTGTGCCGTTCACCGGTGAAGTCTCGCTGATCGCCGTGCGCGCTCGTGATGGCGAAACCAAGTTCTATCCGCTGGTACACAACACCCACGACAGCGGCATCCTCAAGCTGTCCGTTGCCAGCACCGATCACCCGTTGCAGGCGTTGGCCGAAGACTACTCGAGCCGTGTGCTCAAGCAACTCGACTACGTTGGCGTGATGGCGTTCGAGTTCTTTGAAGTCGACGGTGGGCTCAAGGCCAACGAAATCGCCCCGCGCGTGCACAACTCCGGGCACTGGACCACCGAAGGCGCCGAGTGCAGCCAGTTCGAAAACCACCTGCGCGCCGTTGCCGGCCTGCCGTTGGGTTCGACGGCCAAGGTTGGCGAGAGCGCAATGCTCAACTTCATCGGCGTTGTGCCGCCGGTTGAGAAGGTCATCGCCATCGAAGATTGCCATCTGCATCACTACGGCAAAGCCTTCAAGGCCGGGCGCAAGGTCGGTCACGCCAACCTGCGCTGCGCCGACATGGCCACGCTGCAGGCGCAGATCGTCAAGGTCGAAGCGCTGATCGCCGAGTAATTCAGTTTCATGTGTCTGCGGCGGAACCATTCAGGGGCCGCCGTTCTCTCATGGCAGGATGCCAAAGTCTGACTAGGCTTCGCATATCTACTACTGAGAGGGAATTGCCATGGGAATTATCGGAACCATCTTTATCGGCTTGATCGTCGGCCTGCTGGCTCGGTTCCTGAAACCGGGCGATGACAGCATGGGCTGGATCATGACCATCCTGCTCGGTATCGGCGGTTCGCTGGCGGCCACTTATGGCGGCCAGGCTCTGGGCATTTATCAGGCGGGCGAGGGCGCAGGCTTCCTCGGCGCACTGGTCGGTGCAGTCGTGTTGCTGGTGATCTACGGCCTGATCAAAAAGAACTGATCCAAAGCGACAAAGTCCTCTCTGCCAACGCGGCAGGGAGGGCTAGAATGCTCGGCGATTCAACGTTCCTTCCTTTCTATACCGAGCACCTTCATGCGCCGTCTTCTGTTGACTCTCCTTTTCCTGGGCAGCGGTTTGGCCCACGCCGGCGAACTGCCGGAAACCGACTGGCTCGAACTGATGCCAAAGTCGGATCAAAAGGCCCTTGAGGCCATGCCTGAAATCGACCACAACTCCCCGGAAGCCACCGGCACCTTCACCGAGAAGGGCGGGATGAAGCAGGCCAAAGGTCTGCCGGCAGTGATGTATTCGACCAAAACCGTGGCGTCGATGAACGACAAACACATCCGCATCGGTGGTTATCCGGTGCCGCTGGAGTCTGACGCCAAGGGTCGCAGCACGTTGTTCTTCCTCGTGCCGTATCCGGGCGCCTGCATCCACGTGCCGCCACCGCCACCGAATCAACTGGTGCTGGTGCGTTATCCGAAGGGTTTGAAGCTGGATGACATTTACACGCCGCTGTGGGTGACCGGCACGCTGAAAGTCGAGAAGGTCAGCAATGATCTGGCTGACGCGGCGTATGCGCTGGAAGCGGACAAAGTGCGGGTGGTGCAGGAATCTGATCTATAAAGCAAAAGATCGCAGCCTTCGGCAGCTCCTACAGGGATATGCATTCCAATGCAGGAGCTGCCGAAGGCTGCGATCTTTTGATCTTAAAGCGGTTTGCTGGCGACACTGACGCCCATGGTATGGCTCGCACCCGGCGCGAGCGTGACGATGTCATCCATCACATTCGCCGTCTCGATGCATAGCATGCGCTGCCAGCCATCGTTATCCATATCCGCCAACGCTGCCGCGCGATCGATCCACGGGTTCCAGATCACTGCCGTGCGCGAGCCGGTGGCGGTCAGCACAATGCGCCGCTCCCAGGTCGGGTCGACGATGCTCAGTTGTGGTGGAGCGTTGAGGTAGATGCGGTCGGTTTCCCCGGCAAACTGCAGGTCACCTTGCTGGCTGTTGGTTTTCCAGTCATCCAGCGTCTCGATGTACTTCAAGCCATCGACGCCGTCGACGTGCACATTGCGCACATCACTGACCGCGAAATAGGTGTGCAGCGCCTGGCTCAGACTGACGGTGTCACTGCCACGGTTGTGGCTGGTCAGGCTGAAACTCAGTTGCTCGGACAAGTGCAGAGTCAGGGTCAAATCGACCTGATGCGGCCAGTCCGGCAGGCCGCCTTCGGGATAGGGCAGTTTGAACTCCACCTTCACGCCATCAGCCTCTGATTCGATGCCACCCAACTCCCAATCCATCGCCCGCACCAGACCGTGCGCGGGTGCCGGTTGCTCGCCGGTGTACATGGCCTGCACGCTCTGCGGGTTGCGTTCGAACTTGCCGAACCACGGCCAGCACACCGGCACGCCGGCGCGGATGCTCTTGCCAGTCTTGAACACTGCCTTATCGTTGAGCCAGATGATCGGCGGCTGCCCATCGATCTGATAACTGAGGATGTGCGCGCCTTGCTGGGCCACCAGCACTTCGGCCTGACCGTGGCGAATTCGCCAGCAGTTCAGTTCATCCAGTTTCACGGCTTCAACGTTGGGCGTGTTCATCGGACAGCTCTCAATCAGTAACAAGGACAACTATCGACCGTAAAACGGCCGCGAGGTTTAGCGCGCGCGTGGCGGCACCGAGCGAGTGCGGCCGCTGCCGTCGATGGCGACGAAGACGAAAACCGCTTCGGTCACTTTACGCCACTCGCTGGACAGCGGGTCGTCGCTCCACACTTCGACCATCATCTGGATCGAGCTGCGGCCGATTTCCAGGGTCTGCGTATAGAAGGACAATTGTGCGCCGACAGCGACCGGCACGAGGAACGCCATGCGGTCGATGGCAACGGTAGCGACGCGGCCACCGGCAACACGGCTGGCCATCGCGGTGCCGGCCAAATCCATCTGCGCCACCAGCCAGCCGCCGAAAATATCGCCAAAGCCGTTGGTTTCGCGCGGGAGTGCGGTGATTTGCAAGGCCAAGTCGCCTTGCGGGATCGGATCTTCTTGTTCGAGCTCTATCATGCCGAGGGTGCCTCTGACCCGTGACTCATCGTTGGTATTGCTGGTGGTAGCCGTCTTCGGGAAAAACGATTCAGCACCGAACATACTACGTTCGTCACGTTTTCCATCAGGCGCCTAAGGAGAAACTCTGCGAAACCGGCTAATCCCGAGCAAAGGCCGGGCCAACGACGTTTTCGCACAGCAACCCCCTACAAACCGGAGCAGGTTGCGAGTATATCGGTCGGTAGACTCCACGACGACCATCCGGTTCTCATTTCGACCGTCAAATACGCGCCTCTATGTGCTTTTTCGAACAATTTGCTATGGTGCCGAACCTGCCCAAGCCACCGCCAGCGTTGTTGTGGCGGCAGATCCGACTATAAGAGAAGCCCTTGCCATGACCACAGCGCCTTCGAGCCTCGCGCAGCCCGAGCAACCCGCACGACCGTTGACCCGCAATGACTACAAGACTCTGTCGCTGTCCGCCCTCGGTGGCGCGCTGGAGTTCTACGATTTCATCATCTTCGTCTTCTTCGCCACCGTGGTCGGCAAGCTGTTCTTCCCGGCCGACATGCCCGAGTGGCTGCGTCTGATGCAGACCTTCGGCATCTTCGCCGCCGGCTACCTCGCGCGGCCGTTGGGCGGCATCGTCATGGCGCACTTCGGCGACCTGCTGGGGCGCAAGAAGATGTTCACCCTGAGCATTTTCATGATGGCCGTGCCGACCCTGATCATGGGTCTGCTGCCTACATACGCACAGATCGGCATGTGGGCGCCGATTCTGCTGCTGGTGATGCGCGTGATTCAGGGCGCGGCCATCGGTGGGGAAGTGCCGGGCGCGTGGGTCTTCGTTTCCGAACACGTCCCGCAAAAGCACATGGGTTATGCCTGCGGCACCCTCACCAGCGGCCTGACCGCCGGCATCCTGCTCGGCTCGCTGGTCGCCACCGCGATCAACAGCATTTATACGCCTGCCGAAGTGTCCGATTACGCCTGGCGGATTCCGTTCCTGCTCGGCGGTGTGTTCGGCCTGTTCTCGGTTTACCTGCGCCGCTGGCTGCACGAAACCCCGGTGTTCGCCGAGCTGCAACAGCGTAAAGCCTTGGCTGAAGAAGTGCCGCTGCGTGCGGTGCTGCGCGACCATCGCGGCGCGATTGCGATCTCGATGCTGCTGACCTGGTTGCTCTCCGCTGGCATCGTCGTGGTCATTCTGATGACCCCGACCGTGCTGCAAACCGTTTATCACTTCACGCCGACCGAGTCGCTGCAGTCGAACAGTCTGGCGATCGTGTTCCTGAGCATCGGCTGCATCATTTCCGGCGCATTGGCGGATCGCTTTGGTGCCGGCCGCGTGTTTGTGTTCGGTTGCCTGGGCCTGCTGATCAGCTCGTGGACGTTCTATCACAGCCTCGCCGATCACCCGAACTGGCTGTTCCCGCTGTATGCGCTGACTGGTTTCCTGGTCGGTACCATTGGTGCGGTGCCGTATGTGATGGTGAAAGCGTTTCCGCCGGTGGTGCGCTTCAGCGGGTTGTCGTTCTCGTACAACGTGGCTTACGCGATCTTTGGCGGTTTGACGCCGATGGTGGTGAGTTTGCTGCTGAAGGAAAGCGCGATGGGGCCTGCTTATTATGTGGCGGTGCTGTGCGCGATGGGGATGCTGGTGGGGGCGTGGCTCTGGAAGAAGGGGCGCTGATTTCCCCTGCCGCCTGATCGTTCCCACGCTCCGCGTGGGAATGCATCCTGTGACGCTCCGCGTCACCTCTCAAATGCGGACGCAGAGCGTCCATGGCGGCGTTCCCACGCAGAGCGTGGGAACGATCGGTTGCGACATGCTGGCCTTTCATCCAATTGTCATATTTCAGCCATAGAGTGTTCACACGGCCTGCTGATACTTGGCCCCGACTTAACACACCCTATCTGCTAGGAGTAAGGCATGAAACTGAAGCGTTTGATGGCGGCAATGACTTTTGTCGCTGCTGGCGTTGCGACTGCCAACGCGTTCGCCGCTGTTGACCCTGCTATCCCGAGCTACACCAAGACCACTGGTGTGTCGGGCAACCTGTCCAGCGTCGGCTCCGATACCCTGGCCAACCTCATGACCCTCTGGGCTGAGAACTACAAAAAAGAATACCCGAACGTAAACATCCAGATTCAGGCCGCTGGCTCCGCCACTGCGCCACCTGCGCTGACTGAAGGCACCTCCAACCTGGGCCCGATGAGCCGCAAGATGAAGGACACCGAACTGGCTGCTTTCGAGCAGAAGTACGGCTACAAGCCAACCGCTATCCCGGTGGCTGTGGATGCCTTGGCCGTATTCGTGCACAAGGACAACCCGATCCAGCATCTGACCATGGAACAGGTTGACGCAATCTTCTCGTCGACCCGTCTGTGCGGCGCCAAAGCCGACGTGAAAACCTGGGGCGACCTGGGCGTGACCGGCGACCTGGCCAACAAGCCAGTGCAGCTGTTCGGTCGTAACTCGGTATCCGGCACCTACGGCTACTTCAAAGAAGAAGCCCTGTGCAAAGGCGACTACAAACCAAACGTTAACGAACAACCAGGTTCGGCGTCGGTTGTGCAGTCGATCAGCTCCTCGCTGAACGGCATCGGTTACTCGGGCATCGGTTACAAAACCGCCAGCGTGAAAACCGTTGCTCTGTCGAAGAAGGGCAGCACTGACTTCATCGAAGACACCGAAGAAAACGCCCTGAACGGCAAGTACCCGCTGTCGCGTTTCCTCTACGTTTACGTCAACAAAGCCCCGAACAAGCCTCTGGCCCCGCTGGAAGCTGAGTTCGTGAAACTGGTGCTGTCGAAACAGGGCCAGGAAGTCGTAGTGAAAGACGGCTACATCCCGCTGCCAGCCAAGGTTGCTGCAAAAGCACTGGCTGACCTCGGTCTGCAAGAAGGCGGCGCTGAAGTCGCAAAGAAGTAACCCCGTAGATCCGGGCTAATCCCCGGATCTGCAGGAACCCCTGTAGGAGCTGTCGAGTGAAACGAGGCTGCGATCTTTTGATCTGGCCTCTGACTGCAAGATCAAAAGATCGCAGCCTCGGTTCCCTCGTCAGCTCCTACACAGGTTTCAAACGTTTCCGTTACAGCAGGTTTCAGGCGGGCCCCACAGGGCACCGCGAACCTTCGAATTCTTCGATCCTCCTCCAGTACCCGCTGGCGGTGGATTTGGTGCGTCACTGCATTGTCATCTTTCTGTCATACAGGATCGCTAGGGTGTGCGCATGAATGATCTGGCCAATTCCCCAATGACTACGACTTCCCCTCCCAAGCGCATTGATTTCAATACGCCTGAGCTGCAACGCAAGCGCCGCATTCGCGCGCTCAAGGATCGCTTCACCCGTTGGTACGTCCTCGTTGGCGGCCTGGCGGTGCTGGCAGCCATCACCCTGATCTTCTTCTTCCTCGCCTACGTGGTTGCGCCGCTGTTCAAGGGTGCCGATCTGACCGCGAAAGATGCGATCACCCCCGCCTGGATGCAGGACGCCGGCAAGCCGCTGATGATTTCGCTCGAAGAGCAGAATCAGGTGGCCATGCGCGTGTCCGACAAGGGTCAGGCGCTGTTCTTTGATATCGACAGTGGCGCTGAATTGAAGCGCGTCGATCTGCCGGTTCCGGCCGGCACCACCGTGACCTCGCTGGGTGAAGATCAGCCGGGTCATCCGCTGGTGGCCGTGGGCCTGTCCAACGGTCAGGCGCTGGTGTTCCGTCACACCTATAAAGTCAGCTACCCCGATGGCAAGAAAACCATCACCCCGGCCATCGAGTATCCGTACGGCGAGACGCCTATTGCGCTCAACGAAAGCGGCGGTGCGCTGGAGCACGTCAGCCTCAACGCCAGCGACACGACCTTGATGCTGGTGGGCTCGACCGGTTCGCAACTCAACGTGTTGTCGCTGACCAGCGAAGAAAACATGATGACCGGCGAAGTCACCAACGAGCAGAAGCGTATCGATCTGCCGCAGATGACCGAGTCGGTGAAAAACATCTTCGTCGACCCACGCCAGCAATGGCTGTACGTGGTCAACGGGCGTGCTCAGGCCGACGTGTTCAGCCTGCGCGATAAGAGCCTCAACGGTCGCTACAAACTGCTCGAAGACGGCGACGCTGAAGTCACCGCTTCCACTCAGTTGGTCGGTGGTATCTCGCTGATCATTGGCGACTCCAAGGGCGGTCTGGCCCAGTGGTTCATGGCGCGTGACCCGGATGGCGAGCAGCGTCTGAAGCAGATTCGCACCTTCCAGATGGGTACCACGCCGATCGTTGAAATCACCGCTGAAGAGCGTCGTAAAGGCTTCCTCGCTTTGGATGCCAGCGGCAAGCTCGGCGTGTTCCACAGCACCGCGCACCGCACGCTGTTGGTCGATCAAGTGGTAGAAGGTCAGGGCCTGTTCGGTCTGTCGCCACGCGCCAACCGTGTAATTGTTGAAGCCGGCGGCAAGCTGCAACCGCTGCTGCTCGACAACCCGCACCCGGAAGTGTCGTGGAGCGCACTGTGGAGCAAGGTCTGGTACGAGAACTACGACGAGCCTAAATACGTCTGGCAATCGACCGCGGCCAACACCGATTTCGAACCGAAACTGAGCCTTTCGCCACTGACCTTCGGCACCCTGAAAGCCGCGTTCTACGCGATGCTGCTGGCCGCGCCGCTGGCGGTTGCTGCGGCGATCTACACCGCGTACTTCATGGCCCCGGGCATGCGCCGCAAGGTCAAACCGGTGATCGAGCTGATGGAAGCGATGCCGACGGTAATCCTCGGTTTCTTCGCCGGTCTGTTCCTCGCGCCTTATGTAGAAGGGCATTTGCCGGGCATTTTCAGCCTGCTGATGTTGTTGCCGATCGGCATTCTGGTCGCCGGTTTCACCTTCAGCCGCCTGCCTGAATCGATCCGCCTGAAAGTCCCGGACGGTTGGGAAAGTGCTCTGCTGATTCCAGTGATTCTATTTGTGGGCTGGCTGTCGCTGTACATGAGTCCGTTCATGGAGAACTGGTTCTTCGGCGGCGACATGCGCATGTGGATCTCCCACGACCTCGGCATCACTTACGACCAGCGCAACGCACTGGTGGTGGGTCTGGCAATGGGCTTCGCGGTGATCCCGAACATCTACTCCATCGCCGAAGACGCCGTGTTCAGCGTGCCGCGCGGCTTGACCCTCGGTTCGCTGGCTCTCGGTGCCACACCGTGGCAGACCATGACTCGCGTGGTGATCCTGACTGCCAGCCCGGGCATCTTCTCGGCGCTGATGATCGGCATGGGCCGTGCGGTCGGCGAAACCATGATCGTGTTGATGGCCACCGGTAACACCCCGGTCATGGAAATGAACCTGTTCGAAGGCCTGCGTACCCTGGCCGCCAACGTCGCGGTGGAAATGCCCGAGTCGGAAGTCGGCGGCAGCCACTACCGCGTGCTGTTCCTCTCGGCGCTGGTGCTGCTGTTGTTCACCTTCGTCATGAACACCCTGGCAGAACTGATTCGTCAGCGTCTGCGCAAGAAATACTCGTCGCTTTAAGCAAAGGTAGAAGTCTGTGAAACAGAACTCCCTGAAAGGATGGTTCAAGAGCGGCGCCCCGGGCGTCTGGATCAGCGGTGGCGCGGTGTCCATCGCGGTCATCATGACCATTGGCCTGTTGGCAGTGATTGCCGTGCGCGGTCTGGGTCACTTCTGGCCGGCGGATCTGGTGCATGCCAGCTACGACGTGCCGGGTCAGGCCCAGCATCTGGTCGTTGGCGAAGTGGTACAGAAAGAAGAAGTGCCACGTGCTCGTCTGAAGAGCGCCGGTTTGCCGGTGCCGGACGTTGGCCCGGAATTCATGACCCGCGAGCTGATCAAGGTCGGCAACCGTGACTTGAACGGCAACGACTTCACCTGGATCGTCGGCGACTGGCTGACCAACCAGACCACGCCGCCGGAGTTGATGGCGATCGAACGTCGCGAGTGGGGCAACTTCTACGGCTACCTGGTCAACGTCAAACAGGATGGCAAGGTTATCGCCGAGGGCGAAGCTGCTTGGCCTGAGCTGCAAGCGCGGATCAACCGGGTAAACGGTCTGGCGGCACAGCTGAAGTCGCTGGAAAAAACCGACATCGGTGCGATCAACGCAGGGCTGGAACGCATCCGTCTGCACGGTCGCAAACTGGAACTGGAAGGCAAGCTCGACGCCACCGCGCAAGCGGACATGGAATCCGAGCGTGCCGAACTGAACGCGCGTTATCAGGACATCGAAGCACGTCTGGCCGATCTGCATGCACAGTTCAACCGCGATGCCCTGACCGCTCGCGATGCCAATGGCAAAGAGATCGAAATCGGTCTGGGCAAAGTGGTTCACGCCTACCAGCCGAACGCGATGAGCACCTTCACCAAGGTCGGTTTCTACTTCAGCAAGATCTGGGAATTCCTTTCGGACGACCCGCGTGAAGCGAACACTGAAGGCGGGATTTTCCCGGCGATCTTCGGCACCGTGATGATGACCCTGATCATGGCGATGATCGTCACCCCGTTCGGCGTGCTGGCGGCGGTGTACCTGCGTGAATACGCCAAGCAGAACACCCTGACGCGGATCATCCGTATCGCGGTGAACAACCTCGCCGGCGTACCGGCGATCGTTTACGGCGTGTTCGGTCTGGGCTTCTTCGTTTATGTACTCGGTGGTTCGGTCGACCGCTTGTTCTTCCCGGAAGCGCTGCCGGCACCGACCTTCGGTACACCGGGGTTGCTCTGGGCCTCGCTGACCCTGGCGCTGCTGGCGGTGCCAGTGGTGATCGTGGCGACCGAGGAAGGTCTGGCGCGTATCCCGCGTACCGTGCGTGAAGGCTCGTTGGCCCTCGGCGCGACCAAGGCTGAAACCTTGTGGAAGATCGTGATCCCGATGGCCAGCCCGGCGATGATGACCGGCATGATCCTCGCCGTGGCTCGCGCCGCCGGTGAAGTAGCGCCGCTGATGCTGGTGGGTGTGGTGAAACTGGCGCCGTCGCTGCCGGTGGACGGCAACTACCCGTACCTGCACCTCGATCAGAAGATCATGCACCTGGGCTTCCACATTTATGACGTCGGCTTCCAGAGCCCGAACGTCGAGGCGGCGCGTCCGCTGGTGTACGCCACGGCGCTGTTGCTGGTGCTGGTGATCGCCACGTTGAACCTGTCGGCGGTGTATATCCGCAACCACCTGCGCGAAAAATACAAAGCACTGGATAGCTAAAGCCATTAGCCACAAGCGGCAAGCTACAAGCCGCTTTTGCTCAAACTTGCAGCTTGCAGCTAGAAGCTCGCAGCTACGAACGGAGTGAGAACCATGCAGCACGAAGCACATACCCACGGCATCAACATGTCCGCCCTGGGCCGCGACAAGCAGAGCCTGAACCTGGAACAGGAAACCGTGGCCATCGAAGTACCGGGCCTGAGCCTGTACTACGGCGACAAACAAGCGCTGTTCGACGTCAGCATGAACATTCCGAAACAGCGCGTGACCGCGTTCATCGGCCCGTCCGGCTGCGGTAAATCCACGCTGCTGCGCACCTTCAACCGCATGAACGATCTGGTTGACGGCTGCCGCGTAGAAGGCGCGATCAACCTGTACGGCAACAACATCTATCGCAAGGGCGAAGACGTTGCCGAACTGCGTCGCCGCGTCGGCATGGTGTTCCAGAAGCCGAACCCGTTCCCGAAAACCATCTACGAAAATGTGGTCTACGGCCTGCGCATTCAGGGCATCAACAAGAAGCGCATCCTCGACGAAGCGGTCGAGTGGGCGTTGAAAGGCGCGGCACTGTGGGACGAGGTCAAAGACCGCTTGCACGAATCGGCACTGGGTCTTTCCGGTGGTCAGCAACAACGTCTGGTGATCGCCCGTACCATCGCGGTTGAGCCGGAAGTGCTGCTGCTCGACGAACCGTGCTCGGCCCTCGACCCGATCTCGACGCTGAAAGTCGAAGAGCTGATCTACGAGCTGAAATCCAAGTTCACCATCGTCATCGTCACGCACAACATGCAACAGGCCGCGCGGGTTTCGGATTACACGGCGTTCATGTACATGGGCAAACTGGTGGAATTCGGCGACACCGATACCCTGTTCACCAATCCGGCGAAGAAGCAGACCGAAGACTACATCACCGGTCGATACGGCTGATTGAAGCAGCTGCGAGCGGCAAGCTTCAAGCGGCAAGTTAGAAGCGAAGCGGCATGGATCACCACATAACAGCTTGCAGCTTGTAGCTTGCAGCTCTTGGTTAAACGCTTTTTCGGAGCGAACAATGATTTCCAAAGAAGGCCTCACTCATCACATCTCTGCGCAGTTCAACGCTGAGCTTGAGGAAGTGCGCAGCCACCTCCTGGCCATGGGCGGGCTGGTCGAGAAGCAGGTCAACGACGCGGTGACCGCGCTGATCGAGGCCGACTCCGGTCTGGCTCAGCAGGTGCGCGAGATCGATGACCAGATCAACCAGATGGAACGCAACATCGACGAAGAATGCCTGCGCATTCTTGCCCGTCGTCAGCCGGCGGCGTCCGATTTGCGTTTGATCATCAGCATCTCCAAGTCTGTGATCGACCTCGAGCGCATCGGTGACGAAGCGACCAAGATCGCTCGCCGCGCGATTCAGTTGTGCGAAGAAGGTGAGGCGCCACGCGGTTACGTCGAGGTTCGCCACATTGGCGACCAGGTGCGCAACATGGTGCGCGATGCGCTGGACGCGTTCGCCCGTTTCGACGCCGATCTGGCGTTATCGGTGGCGCAGTACGACAAGATCATCGACCGCGAATACAAAACCGCCCTGCGTGAGCTGGCGACTTACATGATGGAAGATCCGCGCTCTATCTCGCGCGTGTTGAGCATCATCTGGGTGCTGCGTTCGCTGGAGCGCATCGGCGACCACGCGCGCAACATCTCCGAGCTGGTGATTTACCTGGTGCGCGGCACCGACGTGCGGCACATGGGCCTCAAGCGCATGAAGGAAGAAGTTCAAGGCACAAGCGGCGAAACCGCTAATGTTCCGGACGTTGCTGACGATAAGTAAGATTGCCTGAGTAAAGCGCCCGGCCCTTTGGCCGGGCGTTTTCGTTTACAGCTTTCGATAAAAAAGCAGCACCCGCGAACGAAAAGTCCCGGCGTGACTGAAGAGTTTTGGCAATGTGCCATCAGCCAGCGTTATGCTTGCCGGGATTTTAATAGGGGTGTTGGATGAGCAAGATCAGTGTGTTGGTCGTGGACGACGCGTCGTTCATTCGTGACCTGGTGAAAAAGTGCCTGCGCAATTACTTCCCGGGGATCCGCACCGAGGACGCCATCAACGGCAAAAAGGCTCAGGCCATGCTGACCAAGGAAGCGTTCGACCTGGTGCTGTGCGACTGGGAAATGCCGGAAATGTCCGGCCTCGAACTGCTGACCTGGTGTCGCGAGCAAGACAACCTGAAAACCATGCCCTTCATTATGGTCACCAGCCGTGGCGATAAAGAGAACGTGGTGCAGGCGATTCAGGCCGGCGTTTCCGGTTACGTCAGCAAACCGTTCACCAACGAGCAACTGCTGACCAAGGTCAAACAGGCCCTGAACAAGATCGGCAAGCTCGACGCCCTGATGAACAGCGCCCCGACCAAGATGAACCCGGCATTCGGTAACGATTCCCTGAGCGCATTGACCGGCGGTAAAGCGCCCGTGGTGGCAGCACCTGCCCCGGCAGTTGCACCGGCTCGCGGTTTGCTCAACAGCCCGCCCGTCAAAGCACCTGCCGCTTCGGCAGCGCCAAGCGGTGGTCGTGGGCATGGCCAATTGCGTCTGCCGAGCGGCACGCAGCAATGCGTGATCAAAGCGTTGAGCCTCAAGGAAGCGCTGCTGGTGGTGAAGCGCAGCGAGAACCTGCCGCAGATCCTCGACAGCGCGGTGCTCGATCTGGAGCAGGGCGACAATGCCGAGATCGCCCGCCTCAATGGCTATCTGCACGCGGTGGTCGCGCATGAGCAAAAGCCAGACAGCGAATGGCTGCAACTAACCTTCCGCTTCGTCGATCAGGACGCACAGAAGCTCGACTACATCTCCCGCCTGATCGCGCGTGGCACGGCGCAGAAGCACTTCATCCCCGGCGCGTAATCACAAGTTTCAGCCTGATCGTTCCCACGCTCTGCGTGGGAACGCCTCAACCGGACGCTCCGCGTCCTCGCTGCATGGGACGCGGAGCGTCCCTGGCGGCATCCCTACGCAGAGCGTGGGGACGATCAGCAATTACAGGGGATCGCATTCCAATGTAGGAGCTGCCGAAGGCTGCGATCTTTTGTTTTGCCTTTAGCCAAATTGAAACATCTGTCGACTCCCCCGGTCTGTTTCACCTGCTAGGCTCTTTTCAGGCCTTCCTTCGACAGACTCTTGCCCATGTTCGCGCGCCTGCTGTTTCTCTGTGGTCTCCTCCTGGCCTCTACTTCGGCTGTGGCCGTTACTGTCTACAAATCCACCGATGCCAACGGTGTGGTCTCGTACAGCGACCGCCCGAGCAAAGGCGCGAAGGAGTTCGTGTTTCAGGATCGCATGGTCGAGCACCTGGAGCGTCAGGTGTACCTCGACATCAAGAAGCAGAAGGGCGGTGACGTGGTGTTCGTGCGCAACGATCTGTACGCGCCGGTCGAGATCGCGCTGGCGTTTATTAGCCTGAGCAACGTGCGCGGTGCGCCGGCAAAAGCCATCCGTCGGGTGCTGCCGGCGCGCAGCAAAACCCGGATGGCAATGTTGACGCCGATAACCGCTGGCCAACCGCTGCAATACTCACCGCAGTTTCAATATTCCCTCGGCAACCCCGTTGGCGTCGCGCAGAGCTATCGCTATCCGCTACCGTGGCGCGGCGGGCCGTTTCGCTTGAGTCAGGGCGCTGAGGGGCAGTACAGCCACTTCGGGCCGAAGAATCGTTACGCGATGGACATCGCCATGCCGGTCGGCACGCCAATCATCGCGGCGCGCGCGGGCGTTGTGGTGAAAGTCGAAAACTCACAGAGCGGTCGCGGCACCGACCCGTCCGGCAACTTCGTGCGCGTGTTGCACAATGACGGGACGATGGGTGTGTACCTGCACCTCAAACAGGGTTCGGTGAGCGTCAGGGAAGGGCAGCAAGTGACGGTCGGCAGTCCACTGGCGCTGTCCGGCAACACCGGCAACAGCAGCGGCCCGCATTTGCACTTTGTGGTGCAGCGTAATACGGGGCAGGGGCTGGTATCGATTCCGTATCAGTTCAACCAGCCACTGGGCGCGTTGCCCAACTTTGCGTTGGGCAAACAGTGAAGGCAGAGGAGATCAACTGTGGCGAGGGGATTTATCCCCGATGGGCTGCGAAGCAGCCCCAAATCCTACAACCTCGCCATACCTGACAGATCGCGTTTGCTGGCTTTGGGAGGGCTGCGCCCTCCAACGGGGATAAATCCCCTCGCCACAAAAGCCGCCCGCCATCCTGATCAATCCAGCATCAACACCTTCGCCAGCACAATCTTCGGGCCTTTCATCTTTTTAATGATGATTCGCAGGCCTTCGACTTCCAGCACTTCTTCCTCTTCCGGCACGCGGTTGAGGGTTTCATAGACCAGGCCGGCGAGGGTTTCCGCTTCGATGTGATCGAGGTCGATGCCCAGCAGACGTTCCACCTTGAACAACGGCGTGTCGCCACGCACCAGCAGCTTGCCCGGCTGATAGGCGAGGATGCCGCGTTCAGCCTTGCGGTGTTCGTCCTGAATGTCGCCGACCAGCACTTCCAGCACGTCTTCCATGGTCAGGTAGCCGATGATGTTGCCGTCAGCCTCCTCGACCACGGCGAAGTGCGAGCCGCCCTTGCGGAACTGCTCCAGCAACTGCGACAGCGGCATATGGCGCGACACGCGCTCCAGCGGACGGGTGAGTTCAGCCAGGTTGAACGACTCGGGAATGTGATCCAGCGCCGCCAGTTCCAGCAGCAGATCCTTGATGTGCAGCAGGCCGACGAACTCCTGACGCTCGCTGTCGTACACCGGATAACGGCTGAATTTATGGCGACGGAACATCGCCAGAATTTCCTTCAGCGGCGCGTTGAATTCCAGCGAGATCAGGTCTTCGCGGGAGTTGGCCCAGTCGACCACTTCCAGCTCGCCCATTTCCACCGCCGAAGCCAGCACACGCATGCCTTGGTCGCTGGGGTTCTGGCCACGGCTGGAGTGCAGAATCAGTTTCAGTTCTTCGCGGCTGTAATGGTGTTCGTGGTGCGGGCCGGGTTCGCCCTGGCCGGCGATGCGCAGAATCGCGTTGGCGCTGGCGTTGAGCAGGTAAATGGCCGGGTACATCGCCCAGTAGAACAGGTACAGCGGCACCGCCGTCCACAGCGACAGCAGCTCCGGTTTGCGGATTGCCCACGACTTGGGGGCCAGCTCGCCGACGACGATGTGCAGGTACGAAATGATGAAGAACGCGGTGAAGAACGAGACGCCTTTGACGACCTCGGCCGATTGCACACCGACCGCGCTCAGCAGCGGCTCGAGGATGTGCGCGAACGCCGGCTCACCGACCCAGCCCAGGCCCAGGGAGGCGAGGGTGATACCGAGCTGACACGCCGAGAGGTACGCATCGAGCTGACTGTGTACGGTGCGCAGGATATGCCCGCGCCAGCCGTTCTGTTCAGCGATGGCCTCGACGCGGGTCGAGCGCAGTTTGACCATGGCGAATTCCGCCGCAACGAAAAAACCGTTGAGCAAAACCAGGATCAGAGCAAATAGGATCATGCCGAAATCGGCAAATATTGTTGCGAGGGACAAGCCAGGGGAAGGGTCCATGATGGAGTTTTGCGGGTTCCGTATGATTCAAAAGAAGGTAAAAGCCGCGCCTGAAAGGCAGGCACAAGTCAGCCAATGTAGCGGCTGACCGGGCGATTGCCTAGTGGCGCGTGCCGGGCGGCATCATTCGCTGGCGCTGATCGCCCGTGCATGTGCCACCTGAGCCGGGGCGAAATGGCAGGTGAACGTGCTGCCGTGGCCGGGCACGCTGCTGATCTCCATCCGTGCGCGGTGGCGCAGCAACACGTGTTTGACGATGGCCAGGCCTAGCCCGGTGCCGCCGGTGTTGGAGTTGCGGCTGGAGTCGACGCGGTAGAAGCGTTCGGTCAGGCGCGGCAGGTGTTTGCTGTCGATGCCGATCCCGGAATCCTGCACGCTCAGGTGCGCGCCTTGATCGTCGCCCGACCAGCGAATGCGGATATTGCCCTCGGCCGGGGTGTACTTCACCGCGTTGAACACCAGATTGGAAAACGCGCTGCGCAACTCCGCCTCGCTGCCCTTGAGCAAAATGCTCGCATCGGCTTCGAGGGTGATGTGCTGGTTTTTCGCGCCGGACAATTGCTGCGCATCGCTTTTGATCGATTG
The DNA here is from genome assembly GCF_902706155.1 of Pseudomonas sp. 18058. Lineage (NCBI taxonomy): Bacteria > Pseudomonadati > Pseudomonadota > Gammaproteobacteria > Pseudomonadales > Pseudomonadaceae > Pseudomonas > Pseudomonas sp. 18058. Next base: position 55,125 of record NZ_CACSJY010000030.1, on the reverse strand, counting down.
CAGCAACGTGTCGATCTGCACTGGCTGGTTGTCCGACGGGTAATCAGTGGCTTCCAGTTTCGCCAGCAGCAACAGGTCGTTGAGCAGCGTCTGCATGCGTCCGCCCTGTTGTTGCATCTGCTGCAGCGCTCGGCTCCAGCGCGGGTTCACTTCTTCGACGTTATCGAGCAGGGTTTCCAGATAGCCGCAGATCACCGTCAGCGGTGTGCGCAGTTCGTGGGAAACGTTGGCGATGAAGTCTTTGCGCATCTGTTCCAGCTGATGGATGCGCGTGACGTCGCGCACCAGCATCAAGTGTTCGTTGTTGCCGTAGCGGGTCAGATACAGCTGAATGCGCACGCGATCGTTGGTCGGCGAGGGGATTTCCAGCGGCTCGGCGTAGCTGTCCTGCTCGAAGTATTCCTTGAAGCGCGGATGCCGGACAAGGTTGGTCACCGGTTGGCCGCTGTCTTGCGGAGTCTTGAGGCCGAGCAAGGTTTCGGCGGCGCGGTTCCACCATTCCAGATTGCCGTCGCTGTCGAGCATGATCACCGCGTCTTTCAGCGCGGCGGTGGACTCCTGAACCCGGTCGATCACCGCTTGCAGGCGCCCGCGCACGCGTTGGTCGCGGCGTTGCAGGTGATAGATGCTGTCGAACACTTCGCCCCACAGACCGTAGCCGTCGGGCGGTGCTTCATCGGGTTTATGCAGGCGCAGCCATTCATGCAACCGCAGCAACTGCTTGAGCGTCCAGGCCAGATAAATACCCAGACCTGCAGCAAGGCTCCAGCCGTAATAGCCGGTGATCAGGCCGATCACCAGGCAGGCGGTGACCAGCAACAGCATGTGGCGAATCAGGGTGCCATGCCAGTTTTGATTCACGGAAAATACGATCCTTGTCAGCGAGTCTGGCGGTCGGGTCAGGCCTTGGTGGAAAACCGGTAGCCAGTGCCGCGCACGGTTTGTACCAGATTTTCGTAGGCGTCGCCGAGGGCCTTGCGCAGGCGGCGGATGTGCACGTCGACGGTGCGCTCTTCAACATAGACGTTGCCGCCCCAGACCTGATCCAGCAACTGGCCACGGGTGTAGGCGCGTTCCTGGTGGGTCATGAAGAATTGCAGCAGACGGTATTCGGTCGGGCCCATCTCGGCCGGTTTGCCGTCGATGGTCACGCGGTGGCTGATCGGGTCGAGCAGCAAGCCACCGACTTCAATCGGCGCTTCGCCATCGGTCGGGCCGGCGCGGCGCAGCACGGCTTTGAGGCGGGCGACCAGTTCACGCGGGGAAAACGGTTTGGTGATGTAGTCGTCGGCACCGACTTCCAGACCCTGGATCTTGTTGTCCTCTTCGCCCTTGGCGGTGAGCATGATGATGGGGATATCCCCGGTCAGCTCGTCACGCTTGAGGCGGCGGGCCAGCTCGATGCCGGACGTGCCGGGCAGCATCCAGTCGAGCAGGATCAGATCCGGCTTGCGGTCGACAATGATGGCGTGCGCCTGCTGCGAGTTCTCTGCCTCGAGGCAGTCATAGCCGGCCATTTCCAACGCAACGGCGATCATTTCGCGAATGGGCGCTTCGTCGTCGACGATCAGAATGCTCCTGCCAACCATGCCTTAATCCTCTTGTCATTTAACTGTCTTGCGCCGCATTAGATAACGGAATTATTGCAGTCGTGTGACAGTATTTTAGTCGCCCGGCGATTGGCGCGATCCTGAACTAAGCTTTAAGTCCGAATCCTGACAACCACAAAAGAAGGTTTCCATGACTCAAATGACTGTTTCTTTCAAAGCGCTGATGCTTGCCGCTGCCCTCGCATTGCCATCGATGGCATTCGCCGCCGACCCGGCAATGGAAAAGGATGGCATGTACACCGATCACAAGGGCATGACCCTGTACACCTTCACCAAAGACACTGCGGGCAAGTCGATGTGCAACGACAAGTGCGCAACCAACTGGCCGCCGTTGATGGCGACGGCGGGTGACAAGTCGATGGGGGACTGGACTGTCATCAAACGCGACGACGGCTCAATGCAATGGGCCTACCAAGGCATGCCGCTCTACACCTTCGTGATGGACAAAAAGGCCGGTGACATGACCGGTGACGGCAAAATGGACGGCGCCTGGAAAGTCGCCAAAGCCAAGTAACCGCAGTGCCTTTGTAGGAGCTGAGCTTGCTCGCGAAAGCGGTGTGTCAGTTAACGCATGTGCTGACTGACACGACGTCTTCGCGAGCAAGCTTTGCTCCTACAAGGTTCTATGTTTAGCGCAATGCGTAATCCAGCACGATCCCGACGAATATTGCCAACCCGGCCCAGTGGTTGTGCAAAAACGCCTTGAAACAGCGCATCCGGTCGCGATCCCGCGTGTACCAGAACTCCCACGCATAGCAACCGGCAGCGACCAGCAAACCAAGGTGAAACCACGTCCCCAACTCAAACTTCGACCCTGCCAGCAACAGGCAGCCCAACGACAACGCCTGCAAACTCAGGATGATCACCCGATCCGCTTCGCCAAACAGAATCGCCGTCGACTTCACGCCGATCTTTAAATCGTCGTCGCGGTCGGTCATCGCGTAATAGGTGTCGTAACCCACCGTCCACAGCAGGTTGGCGATCCACAGCAGCCACGCCGCCGCCGGCAGTTCGCCGGTCTCGGCGGTGAACGCCATCGGCATGCCCCACGAGAACGCCGCGCCCAGCACCACCTGTGGGTAATAGGTGTAGCGCTTCATGAACGGGTAAGTAAACGCCAGCGCCAGACCGCCCAGCGACAACCAGATGGTCGGCGCGTTGGTGCACAGCACCAGCAGAAAACTCACGCCCATCAACAGCGTAAAGAACACCAGCGCTTCTTTCGAACTGATTCTGCCCGCAGCCAATGGCCGTTGCGCGGTGCGTTTGACGTGGCCGTCGACCTTGCGATCGGCCCAGTCGTTGATCACGCAGCCGCCGGCGCGGGTGAGGATTACGCCGAGGACAAAAATCACCACGTTGGCCAGCGATGGCGAGCCTTTGCCGGCAATCCACAGCGCCCACAGGGTCGGCCACAGCAGCAGGTAAATGCCGATCGGCTTGTCCATCCGGGTCAGCTGAATGAAATCCCAGGCGCGCGGGTTCAAACGGTTCAGGGACTTGAGCAGGCTCTGATACATCAGCAGTTCTCCGGATGGGCGCGGGCGGTGCGCCACAGGCTCGGCAGGAAGATTTCCGCGACCAGCACGCTCAGCGCGCCACGGTCGAAACGCGAACGACGGCCCCACAGCTCAGGCGCTTTGGCGGCGGTCGGCAGCCATGCTTCAGGGTAGTGGCAGACTTCGAGTGCGCGGCGCTGGAAGGCCTGATCGCAAAACAGCAATTCGCCTAGTGAGCGGCTGCCGAGTTCGTCCATGTGCAAACCGTCGCCCTGCAACGCGGCGCGCGAAGCGACGCTGCGGGCGAACACCCAAGCCTCGCCATGGCCGCGCAAATACACCTCGCGCACCCAGCCTTCACTGCCTGCGGCCAGATCCAGCGCCGCGCATTCGTCGGCACGCAGGGTGTCCCAGCCTTCGAACAGGGGCGTCACGCTAAAGCCGTCGTTAGACAAACGGGTGAGTCGGCGGGTCAGAGAGCCTTCGTCGAACAGCCAGTCGAGGGTCAACGAATCGGGGAGGGGCGTCAGTCGGCTTTGAGTCAGCCAGAGCGGGGCCGGGGAGGAATTTGTCTGTTGCACAATGAGTCATTATTGGCCGCAAATGAGGCGGCGAGCTTACCATGGCGAGCTGCGATATTGAGCGATCCGGGTCGCCGTTGCGCCGAACAGGCTTGCATCTGCGCGGCTCCATCAGTACAAAACGCGCTGAGCCGGACGGCAGCGCAACACCCATCGACCGTCCGCGCCGGCAAAAGCCTGAACCCTGAGGAAGTACCTGAATGAAAAAGTGGCAATGTGTGGTCTGCGGCCTGATCTACAACGAAGCCGACGGCTGGCCGGATGACGGCATCGCGCCGGGCACTCTGTGGCAGGACGTGCCGGAAGACTGGCTGTGCCCGGACTGCGGCGTCGGCAAAATGGACTTCGAAATGATCGAAATCAACTAAGTAAATCCAAAGGAGTAAGGCATGAGCGCACCTGTCGTCATCATCGGCACCGGCCTGGCGGGCTATAACCTCGCCCGGGAATTTCGCAAGCTCGACAGCGAAACCCCGCTGCTGTTGATTACCGCCGATGACGGCCGCTCTTACTCCAAGCCGATGCTCTCTACCGGTTTCGGCAAAAACAAAGACGCCGATGGCCTGAGCATGGCCGAGCCGGGCGTCATGGCCGAGCAATTGAAAGCCGAAGTGCGCACCCACACGCGCATCAGCGGAATCGATGCCGGCCACAAGCGTCTGTGGATCGGCGAAGAAGCTGTCAGCTATCGCGATCTGATCCTCGCTTGGGGCGCGGAAACCGTGCGCGTGCCGGTCGAAGGCGATGGCGCCGAACTGGTGTTCCCGATCAATGATCTCGAAGACTACGCGCGATTCCGTGCCGCGGCCGCCGGCAAGCGCCGCGTGCTGCTGCTCGGCGCCGGTCTGATTGGCTGCGAATTCGCCAACGACCTGATCCTTGGCGGCTATGAAGTGCAACTGGTCGCGCCATGCGAGCAGGTCATGCCGACCTTGCTGCACCCGGCCGCTGCCGCCGCCGTGCAGGCTGGACTGGAAAGCCTCGGCGCCAAGTTCCACCTTGGCCCGGTGCTGACCCGTTTGCAGAAAGTCGCTGAGGGTCTGGAGGCGCACCTCTCCGACGGTCAGGTCATCGCCTGCGATGTGGTGGTCTCGGCCATCGGTCTGCGCCCGCGCATCGATCTGGCGGCAGCTGCCGGCGTGCAGGTCAATCGCGGTGTCGTGGTTGATCGCCATTTGAAGACGTCCCACGCCAATATCTACGCCTTGGGCGATTGCGCCGAGGTCGATGGGCTGAATCTGTTGTACGTAATGCCCCTCATGAGCTGTGCGCGTGCGCTGGCACAAACCCTGGCGGGAAACCCTACAGCGGTGACCTACGGCCCGATGCCCATCACCGTGAAAACCCCGGTGTGCCCTTTGGTTGTTTCGCCGCCGCCACGCGGTAGCGAAGGCGTCTGGACGGTCGAAGGGCAGGGCGCCGACGTCAAAGCGCTGTGCCATAACGCAGACGGCCAGTTGCTCGGTTATGCGCTGACGGGCGCGGCGGTGATGGAAAAACTCGCCCTGAACAAACAGCTTCCAGCCTTGCTGGCGTAAATACCGGTCGTTCTGTCGGAATCACCCCGCTTTTGCCCCCACAAAGATCCGGGTGAGACTGGCGCAGGCTTTAACCGCGTGCCATCCTCACTCCCGTCTGCCGCAGAGTAGAGCACCTGCGGCGCCTTGGGCGCTGTTCCAACGAGGACAGCACGGACATAACAACAAAAAACCGTCAAAGGGGCTTCACTAATGCGTAAACCAGAACTCGCCGCTGCAATCGCTGAAAAAGCAGATCTGACCAAAGAACAGGCCAACCGCGTTCTCAACGCCGTTCTCGAAGAAATCACCGGCGCTCTGCACCGCAAGGACAGCGTCACGCTGGTGGGCTTCGGCACCTTCCTGCAACGCCACCGCGGCGCCCGTACCGGCAAAAACCCGCAAACCGGCGAGCCGGTGAAAATCAAGGCCAGCAACACCGTTGCGTTCAAGCCAGGCAAATCGTTGAAAGACAGCGTCAATCCATAATTGCAACGAACTCCCTGAATAATGGGGAGAACGGTTGCGGAAAAATGGGCATACCGATTGAATCGGATGCCCATTTTTTATGCCTGATGGTTTCTACATATCGTTGTATGGCGATCGCCATTAATACTCTTGCAACAATATGCACATTGTATGCAATCCAGTCGGCTGATAATCCCTTCTATATAAAAGCCATCATTGTGATGGCACTTTTTTAATTGTCTGTTGTCACGCGGCGTTTAATTGAAACACCAATGAAGTCTTTCAGAATTTTCCTACATCGGGATTTTTCAAAACTTGTCATGCTCCGCTCTGCTTCCGGCGACTCGTCCGGCTCCTGTTTTCAAGGGCGCTGGCGACAGCTCTGGATCGAGGCCTTGCGGCCGGTTCGATCAGAGCGATGCTATTAAAATGGCATCGGGGATTCCCTGGCGGAATATAGGGAAAGCTCCTACGTGATTTAAAGAACACTTCGTCTTGTTGTTTAATCAGATGCTTGCTAGTGGCCATCATAGTGATTACGATGCGCGCACTTGAAAGAGCACAAACTCAATTGGATGAGTCCCGTACCCGCTCTTCGATACTGTCCCGCGCCGATGCAATTCCAATAGGCGCATGACCGTAATCCTTAATAAAGGCCATGGATGTCCTACTCAAGCAAACTTTCCGCTCATTACCTCGAACTCGCAAAAGTCTCTGTTTCCAAAGAGAATTTCGCGGGCGAAGACGTTCGTTTTTCGAGCGAATTCGAGGCATTGGAAAGCGAGCTGAGCAAAGCCTCGTCGATGCACGAAAGCGGGCAGATCGACTGGCTGAAAATCCGTGAGAACAGCGAAAACCTGCTGCGTACCCAATCCAAGGATTTGCGTGTCGGCGCCTGGCTGACCTGGTCGTTGTACCAGCGTGAATCCTTCCCCGGGCTGCTGGCCGGCCTCGGTTTGCTGCACCATCTGTCGGAAAACAACTGGGCCGACGTCCACCCGCTCAAACCCCGCACCCGTGCCGCCGCCATCGGCTGGCTGGTGCCGCGTCTTGAGCAGGTCATCACCGAAAACATTGCGATCAAAGAGCAGTTGCCGATGTTTCGGCAGCTCTCCGATCACCTGACTGGTCTTGAAGCCGCTTGCGCTGAGCACTTGGGCGACGAGTCGCCGTTGCTGCTGCCGATCTCCCGTCGCCTGAAAACCATGATCCAGCGCGCTGCCGACAACCAGCCGGCCCCCGGTGTGGTGGGCGCAGCGGTGGCGCAGGTCAAGCAGGCCGCGACCCAGTTGCTCACTCCAGGCGCGCCGATCGATAACGAAAAAGACGCGCACAAAGCATTGCGCGCCCAGCAAGACAGCGCTCGCCCGTTGTGTGCCTGGTGGCTCAAACAGAAAGCCACTGATCTTCGCGCCTTGCGTCTCAACCGCACGCTGTTGTGGATGACCATCGACGCCGTGCCTGAGCGCAACGCCGAGCAGATCACTGTGTTGCGCGGCCTGCCGGTCGACAAACTCAAGCTCTATCAGGATCGTTTCGATCAGGGCAAATACGCGGATTTGCTGGTGGAACTGGAGGCGAGCCTGGCGAAGGCGCCGTTCTGGTTCGATGGCCAGAGGATGGTCTGGGAATGTCTCCAGAACCTCAACGCCGAGCTGGCCATGCGCGAAGTGGAAATCCACTTCGCGCTTTTGGTTCAACGGCTGCCCGGCATTATCGAACTGCGTTTCCATGACGGCGCACCGTTTGCCGATCCCGCTACTCGGGCGTGGATCGCCGCTAACGTCATGCCGCATCTGCAAAGCGCCAGCGCGCCGCGCAAGGTCGAAAGTGACAACGTCGAAACCCAGCCTGCCTGGGAAAAAGCCCTCGAAGAGGTGCTGCCGATTCTGCGCAAGGAAGGCCTCAAGCCTGCTGTGCAGATTCTCAAGCAAGGACTGCAAGCCGCTCAGGGTGGGCGGGTGCGGTTCTTCTGGCAGTTCGCCCTCGCACGGTTGTGCTTCATGGCCAAGAAATACGAACTGGCCAAGAACCAGCTGGAAACCCTCGATCAGACATTACAGGACTCAGGCCTGCACGCCTGGGAGCCCGATCTTGCATTGGAAGTGCTGCATTTACTGCATAGCTGCTGCGAGTTGTTGCCGCAGAACCATGCCGTACGTGAACGCAAGGAAGAGATTTATCGCAGGCTGTGCCACCTCGATCTCGAAGTGGTACTCGAATAGGCCCCAGGGCCACAACCGCAAGGAGAAAAGCCATGGCCAAAGAAGGCTCGGTAGCCCCCAAGGAACGCATCAACGTCACCTTCAAACCCGCCACCGGCGGTGCTCAGGAAGAGATTGAACTGCCGCTGAAGCTGCTGGCAATCGGTGACTACACCCACCGCAAGGACGAACGCAAGATCGAAGATCGCAAGCCGATCAGCATCGACAAGGTGACCTTCGACGAGGTGTTGGCCAAGCAAGAGCTGAGCCTGTCGATGAACGTGCCGAACCGTCTGCAGGAAGAAGGCAGCACGGAAGAGTTGGGCGTGCAACTGCGCGTCAATTCGATGAAGGACTTCAACCCGGCCAGCCTGGTCGAGCAAGTGCCTGAGCTGAAAAAACTGATGGAACTGCGCGATGCGCTGGTGGCCCTCAAAGGCCCGCTGGGTAACGCCCCTGCGTTCCGTAAAGCCATCGAAGGCGTGCTCGCCGACGACGAATCCCGCGGTCGCGTACTCGGTGAGCTGGGCCTGAACGCCGCAGCCCCGGACGCCTGAACCCAGCAGCCAAGGAAGCCAACACAATGAGCACTAGCGCAGCACAAGAGAAAGGCGCCGCGAGCGGCGAGTACAGCATTCTCGACAGCATCATCGCCGAAACCCGTCTGACCCCGGACGACGAAGCCTACGACATCGCCAAACGCGGCGTGTCGGCCTTCATCGAAGAACTGCTCAAGCCGCAGAACAACGGTGAGCCGGTCAAGAAAGCCATGGTTGACCGCATGATCGCCGAGATCGATGCCAAGCTCAGCCGTCAGATGGACGAAATCCTGCACCACCCGGATTTCCAGGCGCTGGAATCGTCGTGGCGTGGTCTGCAGCTGCTGGTCGACCGCACCAACTTCCGCGAAAACATCAAGATTGAAATCCTCAACGTCTCCAAAGAAGACCTGCTGGACGATTTCGAAGATTCGCCGGAAGTCATGCAGTCGGGCCTGTACAAGCACATCTACACCGCTGAATACGGCCAGTTCGGTGGTCAGCCGGTGGGCGCGATCATCGCCAACTACTACATGTCGCCAAGCTCGCCTGACGTGAAACTGATGCAGTACGTGTCCAGCGTTGCCTGCATGTCTCACGCGCCGTTCATCGCTGCGGCCGGCCCGAAATTCTTCGGTCTGGAAAGCTTCACCGGCCTGCCGGATCTGAAAGATCTGAAAGACCACTTCGAAGGCCCGCAATTCGCCAAATGGCAGAGCTTCCGGACTTCGGAAGACTCCCGCTACGTTGGCCTGACCGTGCCGCGTTTCCTGCTGCGCAACCCGTACGACCCGGAAGAAAACCCGGTGAAATCGTTCGTGTACAAGGAAACCGTTGCCAACAGCCACGAGCACTACCTGTGGGGCAACACTGCTTACGCGTTCGGCACCAAGCTGACCGACAGCTTCGCCAAATTCCGCTGGTGCCCGAACATCATCGGCCCACAGAGCGGTGGCGCTGTTGAAGACCTGCCGCTGCACCATTTCGAAAGCATGGGCGAAATCGAAACCAAGATCCCTACCGAGGTTCTGGTCAGCGACCGTCGTGAATACGAACTGGCCGAGGAAGGCTTCATCTCCCTGACCATGCGCAAAGGCTCCGACAACGCGGCGTTCTTCTCCGCCAGCTCGGTGCAGAAGCCGAAGTTCTTCGGCATCAGCGCTGAAGGCAAGGCTGCAGAGCTGAACTACAAACTCGGCACTCAACTGCCGTACATGATGATCGTCAACCGCCTGGCTCACTACTTGAAAGTGCTGCAGCGCGAGCAACTCGGTTCGTGGAAAGAGCGTACCGACCTCGAGCTGGAACTGAACAAGTGGATCCGTCAGTACGTTGCCGACCAGGAAAACCCGAGCGCCGAAGTACGTGGCCGTCGTCCGCTGCGCGCTGCGCAAATCATCGTCAGCGACGTTGAAGGCGAGCCGGGCTGGTACCGCGTGAGCTTGAACGTGCGTCCGCACTTCAAGTACATGGGTGCCGATTTCACCCTGTCGCTGGTTGGCAAGCTGGACAAAGAGTAAGAGCGACTCATGGACGGATACGGCAGCCTTTTCGAACGCCTTAATGGCGACGCAGAAAAACGCAGTGGTTGGAGCCGCGAGGTTTCCGCCATGGCGTCCGTGGCTGCCCATCTGGCCAAAATGCTCAGCACCCGGGCCGGCAGCGTGCAAACGCTGTCCGACTACGGGTTGCCCGATCTCAATGACATGCGCCTGAGCCTGCACGACTCTCTGAGTCAGGCCCGCCTGGCCATCGAATGCTTCATCGAAGCCTACGAGCCGCGCCTGAGCAACGTGCGTGTCATTTCCCTGCCGCGTGATCACGATCAACTGCGCCTGGCCTTCAGCATCGAAGGCCTGCTGGAAGTTGATGGTTTCAAGCGACAGGTCAGTTTCGCCGCGCGCCTGGATGGCAGCGGTCAAGTGAAGGTCAACTAAGGAGATTCCCGATGTCTGGCAAACCCGCAGCACGCGTATCCGACCCCACCGCTTGCCCGCTCCCCGGCCACGGCACCAACCCGATCGCCGCCGGTTCCGGCGACGTGTTCTTCGACGGCCTCGCGGCCGCCCGCCAAGGCGATGCCTCGGCGTGTGGTGGTGCGATGTCGGGAGGTTTGGCGACCACTGTGTTGATCAACGGCAAACCTGCCGCGACGGTTGATTCGGTGGGGACACACGGCAACAAAGTTACAGCTGGATCCGGGACGGTGATTATCGGCAATTCGCATTCGCCTGTGGCGTTTGTGCCACCGTTGCCGGTGGAGATTCAGTGGCCGTTTAACGAGCACTTTGTGATCAATTGCCAAGAATCCGGGAAACCGCTGGCTGGTGTTGAATACACCCTCAAGACCTCCTCGGGAAAAGTTATCAATGGTGTGACTGGTGCAGACGGCAAGACTCAGAAAGTGTTCTCTGAAACGGCGGAAGCTGTGGAAATGATCATTCATCCGCAATCCAGGGTCGTGCTGGCTTAGGTTCCTTGAGCATCAACGGATATCAGAAAGGATTTTAAAATGGCGACAACAGTAGCATCGACCATGACTCCGGCTAACAATAAAACCGGACAGGCTGTAACTACGCGGCTGTATAAAATCACTGATATCCCGGACACCATGAATCAGATGAATTGGCCGGTCGCTGCTGCCTTGATGACGCATTGGTTCGAAGGGGAGCCGTGGCCAAATGAAGATGGCGGTATGGATGAAGAGGTAAAGAGTCATCGCCAGTTTGCGCCGCAAAAATATATCGAAGACTCTATCGTCAAAATGGATTGGGCGATGCAATTTGATCGAACAAAAAATGCGGTCGATCATCTGAGAAAGAACTGGAATAACACGCCGGCACTAAAAGAGATTAAAGCTAATATCAAGGCCGCCTTCGAGAGTAGCCCGGTTGGTGTTTATCCTCTTTCGTTTGGCGGCTCGGCAGTTAAGGCTGAAAAGTTTGGTTATTTTAACTTCGTTACAGTCAAGTTTGACCAGTGGGGCACTGATGATGTCAATGAATTAAGGGGCGCACTGGCAAACTTTAACGTTCATGTCATTGCAGAAGGGGCAGTTGAGGTTACGGAAAAGCGCATCGTGTTCATCCCGACCCAATTGGCTTTCTATCTTGAGGACTCCTATGACTTTAACGATGGCGGCATCGTAATCGTCAGCCAGGTATTGGGTTACTGGGGCTTTGGCGGATTAATCGCTGATCCTGTCGAAGGCATGAATACAAACCTGGAACTGAATAGAGAAATGAATAGTATCTACTTTGGTGCCGGTGCTGGCGCGACTCCCGAGCAGGTAGCCAGGAAAAAAGAAGACTCCGAGCGCCGATACCGTGAATTGGAAAGTAAACATTATCTGCTTGTGCAAAACAGTGACTTTCGCGAGTACCGGGACTCCGAGAAGAAGGGCGGTGATTTCCGTGTTTACTCGGATATTTTATATGAGCCTGTTGCAGCGGAACCCATAGAGATACTTGTCAAATGACCTCCACAAAAAAATACATTATGTGGGCAGTTGCCTGTGTTGTCGGGCTGGTTGCTTTTGCGGCGTTGGTGGTCATCGGTGTGTTAACGCGCGCGGCCTCTGTGTCAGATGTCAGTCCGTCCGGTAAATATATCATCGAGTCTGTCTCTGCAAGCTCTTTGCTTACGCCCAGGAACACCGTTTATTTGCGAATTAAAGATCGTGATCATGCGGATCAGGTTTACAGGTCGCCAATTTTTTCTCAAGACGCTCTTGATATGCGTTTTCGTGAAGATGAGGGGACGGTCGGAGTGGTATTTATTGAAATGGACAAAGCGACCAAAAAATACACGCTCTGGATATCGGGTACGGAAGAACATTGGCTGAATTTTGTTATCAGTAATACACCCTACGATATTTTGGAAAACTGATAGCCACATGAACAGCTACGTACGTCTCGCGTTATGCCTGTTAATTCACGTCATTGGATGCGTGGCTTACGTGTTTTTGAATGACGCGGTTGTTGTGGCCTACAAAGCATTCAACGGCGGGTTCACTACCCGTGGCGTGGGCATCGGTATCGCTCATTACATGTTTATTTATATTTTTTTCGCGGTGAACGCATTGGCCGCAGTTATCCCGAAATTATGGGCCAAGCTCGGTTTACTTGCGCTGATGGTTGCCTGGATTTTGTTCATGATGGCGCCCGACAACCCGTTGCGTGCGCTGTTCTACACCGTGGCCCAAGGCGGCGTCACGTTGTTGGCGATTTTGGTCACGCAGGTCATTGAGCTGCGCTGGGAAAAACGCGCGCTGATGCGGCAGACGTTGTCTGCGGGTCCTGTGCAGGAGGCGGTCGCATGAACCGCTCAAGTCGCCTCGGAATGATTTGGCTACAGCGCTTCGTAATGGCGATGGGCGCGCTCGCCTGTGTGCTCTATCTCGTGCTCAATAATTCTGTCACGCAGATGCTTTCCAACGCCTTGATGTTGCTCATGGACCGCGCCAATTTCATCCCGGCGGAGTCATCCATCTGGACCTTCGAACCATACGAAATCAATCAAGGCTCCTCATCCTACTGGCTCTATGGTGAGGATCGGGTCAACTTTTACTACTTTGCCTACACCCCCGAAAACGCTTACCGAGTGATCGCCAAAAGCAATCAATGTGCGGGCTTCGACAAGCGTGATGTGCGCACATGGTGCACGCCATGATGCCGTGGCTGCGGGTCTGGAAATGGCTCAATCACCTGCTGAGCCTGATCGGTGCGTTGGCCGTCATCGTGGTCGTGGTGTTCTGGGTCGGGTCGATTCGCAGCAAAGTTAAGCGAGTATTGCCCGAGTATCCCGATGCGGTGTGGCGCGGTGCGGAGGATGGTGGCGACTTCATCGAGATTACCCGGTCGGCGCCGCCGGACTATTTCGTTGAGGTTCGCTCAGAAGGCGGCAGTCTCGTCAGAGAAGGCTGGGTGCGCTTCGTCACCCACGATGACAAACCGTTGACGATGAACCGTGTCAGCGCTTCCGACGGTGAATACCTCTTCATCGACTCGTACGTGCCGATCACCGCAAGCAAGGGAGGGCAGACTCAGTGAAATTTCGCTCTTGCCAGACAGTGGTGCTGTCGGTTTGCCGAGCTGAGGATGGCGGCTCGCCAATGATCGACGCAGGGGACGAGATGCCCAAGCTCAGTCGCGCTCAACTGAGCTTCTTCATGGTCGCCTTGTGGTGGTCATTGTTGGTGGTGCTCGCGATTTCTTCCTACGACCTGTGGAGTGGCTTGTACACGACATACGATTCATCCCATACCTATTGGGAATTCCTCTTGTGGTGGGGTATTCCCGGGCTTTTGGGGTTTGCGCTCTGGATGTCTCGATCCGCGAAAAGCAGAACCGAACAACAAGCGCTGCGGATGGTCTGGTGGGCGCCCGTGAAGTTCATCCCCTTTTACATCGTGCCATGGGTGATTTATGGCGTGCGCTGTTTGATCGCTGGGCAGTCTCAAGACGCCTATATGGCGTTCGGCATGATCATGATTGTGCCTTACCTACTCATCGGCGGTTACGTGTGTGCCGCAGCAACGGTCGCGCTCTACAGGATATTTTTTTGATGCGTTCCACTACCAGGCAGGTACCCCGTGTCCTTTAACCACTACTACCAAAGCGAACTCACCGCACTGCGCCAACTCGGTCGCCGTTTCGCCGAGCGTAGTCCGGCGCTGGCACCGTATCTGGGGCAGGCCGGGCGGGATCCGGATGTGGAGCGGTTGCTGGAAGGCTTTGCGTTTCTCACCGGGCGTTTGCGCCAGAAGCTCGATGACGAACTGCCGGAACTCAGCCATTCGCTGATGCAATTGCTCTGGCCCAACTACATGCGCCCGCTGCCGGCGTTCAGCATTTTGCAGTTCGATCCGCTCAAGCGTTCGGGCCCTGCGCTGGTGGTCGAGCGTGATACGCCGGTGGAGAGCAAGCCGATCGAAGACGTGCGTTGCCGCTTCCGCACTTGCTACCCGACCGAGGTGTTGCCGCTGGATCTCGCGGCGTTGAATTACTCGGTGAAGGGCGACGGCTCGCTGCTGAGTCTGCGTTTGGAAATGAGTGCCGACGGCCACCTCGGTGAGTTGGAACTGAGCAAGCTGCGTCTGCACTTTGCCGGTGAGCGCTACATCAGCCAGATGCTTTACCTGAGCCTGCTGCGCAACCTCGAAGGCATTGAGCTGATCCCGCTCGACGGCGCCGGCAAGCCAATTGATGGCGTCAGCGGCAAGCCGATGGCGTTCAAGATTCCCGGTGACCGGGTCACCCCAGTGGGCTTTGCCGAAGAAGAAGCGTTGATCCCGTATCCACTGAACACCTTCCGTGGCTATCGCTACCTGCAGGAATACTTCGCCTTTCAGGACAAATTCCTCTTCGTCGACGTCAACGGTCTGGACATCCTCAACGCGCTGCCGCAGGACACCCTCAAGCAGATGCGCGGCCTGGAATTGCGCTTCGACATTCGCAAGAGCGGCATCCTGCGCATGCGCCCGACGCTGGATAACGTAAAGCTGTTTTGCACGCCAATCGCCAACCTGTTTGCCCACGATGCCTTGCCGATTCGTCTCGACGGCAAGCAGGACGAATACCTGCTGCTGCCGGCGGAATACGATCTGGAAAATTGCGGCGTGTTCTCGGTGGAAACCGTGACGGGCTGGAAGCCCGGCGGCCTCGGTTATCAGGAATACGTGCCGTTCGAATCCTTCGAGCACGACCCGAGTTTCGACGTGCCCAACAGCCGTCCGCATTACAGCATTCGCCAGCGCTCGTCCTTGCTGCACGACGGCCTCGACACTTATTTGAGCTTCGGCATTCGCCACACCGAAGCCCACGAAACCCTGTCGATCGAGCTGATTTGCACCAACCAGAATCTGCCGCGCAAGCTCAAGCTCGGCGACATCTGTGTGGCCTGCGAAGAGACGCCGGAGTTTCTCAGTTTCCGCAACATCACCCCGGCCACATCGAGTTTTGCGCCGCCGCTGAACCGTGACTTCCTGTGGAAGCTGATCAGCAACATGTCGCTTAACTATTTGTCGCTGGCCGACGTCAATGCGTTGAAGGTGATTCTCGAAACCTACGACCTGCCGCGCTACTACGACCAGCACGCAGAGAAGGTCAGCAAACGCCTGCTCGGCGGCCTGAAAAACATCAAGCATCACCACGTCGATCGCTTGCACCGTGGCTTGCCGGTACGCGGCTTGCGCACCGAGCTGACCATCGACCCGGAAGGGTACATCGGCGAAGGCGACCTGTTCGTTTTCGCTTCGGTTCTTAACGAGTTTTTCGCGCTTTACGCCAGTCTCAATTCATTCCACGAGCTGCGAGTAAAAAGCACACAGGGAGAGGTGTACCAATGGACACCACGTATGGGCCTGCAGCCCCTGCTTTAAGCGGGCTCACCAAGGCGATACGCGAGTACTCGCTGTTTCAGGCAGTGCTGCTGGTGATCGATCGGCTGCGCGAGGCACACCCGTACCTGAGCGAAGACGATTTGTACGATCAGCTGGAATTCCAGGCCAATCCGAGCCTGGGTTTTCCCGGCAGCGACGTCGATCGCGTGGAGTTTTTCGAAGAGCACGGGCAGATGCGCGCGCGCATGCGTTTCAACCTGATCGGCCTGGTCGGTTCCGGTTCGCCGCTGCCGGCGTTCTATGGCGAACAAGCCCTGGGCGATAGCGAAGACGGCAACCCGACGCGCAACTTCCTCGACCTGTTCCACCATCGTCTGCAACGGCTGATGCTGCCGATCTGGCGCAAATACCGCTACCGCGCAAGCTTCCAGAGCGGCGCGCTCGACCCGTTTTCGGCGCAGTTGTTTGCGCTGATTGGCCTCGGTGGCGAAGAGATCCGCAAAGCTAAAGAACTCAACTGGAAACGCCTGCTGCCGTACCTCGGTTTGCTCAGCCTGCGCGCGCACTCGGCGGCGCTGATCGAAGCCGTGCTGCGTTACTACTTCAAGCACGAAGACCTGGTCATCGAGCAGTGCATCGAGCGCCGCGTCGAGATTCTCGAAGAACAGCGCAATCGTTTGGGCCGCGCCAACAGCCTGCTCGGCGAAGACCTGGTGCTCGGCGAGCACGTGCGCGACCGCAGCGGCAAATTCCGCATTCATATCACCGAACTCGACTGGCAGCGATTCCATGAATTTCTGCCGATCGGTTTCGGCTACCAGCCGCTCTGCGCGCTGGTGCGGTTCACCCTGCGTGACCCGCTCGATTACGACATCCGCCTGGTGCTGCGCCAGGAAGAAATCCGCGAACTGCGCATCGGTGAGCAGAACGCCTGTCGCCTCGGTTGGACCAGTTGGCTGGGCCGCGAAAAAGCGGACGGCGTGGTGACCCTGGGCAGCAAAATTCATTAAGGACGTGAGCCATGATCAACGTAGACCTGCAACAACTCATCCAGGCGCTGGACGCCGAAACCCGTCGTGATCTGGAGCGTTCGGCCGAGCGTTGCGTCGCCCGTGGCGGTAGCAAAATTCTTGTCGAAGACTTGATGCTCGGCCTGCTGGAACGTCCGAACGGCTTGCTCGCCCGCGCGTTGCAAGACGCCGATGTCGACGCCGGTGAACTCAGCGCGGCGCTGCAATCGCGCGTCGAGCACAGCGCTTCGCGCAACCCGGTGTTCGCCCCGGAACTGGTGCAGTGGCTGCAAGATGCGTTGCTGGTGGCCAACCTCGAACTCGGTCAGACCCAGGTTGAAGACGCCGCGCTGATCCTCGCGCTGCTGCGCAACCCGATGCGTTACGCCGGCAGCCGTTATCAGCCGCTGCTCGCCAAGCTGAACATTGATCGCCTGAAAGAATTTGCCCTGTCGCAACAGGAGCAGCCGGCGGCCAATGGCAAACCGGCCGCGCAGGGCGAGTCGCTGTTGCAGCGTTTCACCCACAACCTGACCCAACAGGCCCGCGACGGTAAACTCGACCCGGTGCTGTGCCGTGACGGCGCGATTCGGCAGATGGTCGACATCCTCGCCCGTCGCCGCAAGAACAACCCGATCGTGGTCGGTGAGGCCGGTGTCGGCAAGACTGCCATCGTCGAAGGTCTGGCCTCGCGCATCGCTGCCGGTGAAGTGCCGCAAGTGCTCAAAGGCGTTGAACTGCTGTCGCTGGACATGGGCCTGTTGCAGGCCGGCGCCAGCGTCAAAGGTGAGTTCGAGCGTCGCCTCAAAGGCGTGATCGACGAAGTCAAAGCTTCGCCAAAACCGATCATTCTGTTTATCGACGAAGCGCATACGCTGATCGGCGCGGGCGGCAATGCTGGCGGTTCCGATGCGGCCAACCTGCTGAAACCGGCACTGGCCCGTGGCGAACTGCGCACCATCGCCGCCACCACGTGGGCCGAGTACAAGAAATACTTCGAGAAAGACCCGGCACTGGCCCGTCGTTTCCAACCGGTGCAATTACACGAACCGACCGTCAGCGAAGCGGTGACCATCCTCCGTGGTTTGGCCCAGGTTTATGAGAAAAGCCACGGTATCTATCTGCGTGATGACGCGGTGGTTTCGGCGGCGGAATTGTCCGCACGTTACCTGGCCGGTCGGCAACTGCCGGACAAAGCCGTCGATGTCCTCGACACCGCTTGCGCCCGCGTACGCATCAGCCTCGCCGCTGCCCCGGAAAGCCTGGAGCGTCTACGTGGCGAACTGGCTGAAGGTGGCCGTCAGCGTCAGGCCCTGCGCCGTGACGCCGAGGCCGGTCTGCTGATCGATCACGAAGCGCTGGAGGCTTTGGAAGCACGTCTCAACGACGCCGAAGACGAAATGGTCGCACTGGAAACCCAGTGGACTGAACAGAAAGCCTTGGCCGAGCGCCTGCTCGATCTGCGTCAGCAACTGGCCAAGGCCCGCGAAGCCGCTGCCGTTGAACCGGTGCTCAGCGTTGAAGAAGACGCCGAAGGCACCGTCATCGAAACCCTCGTCGCCGAGGTCGAAGAAGGCCAGAGCGTCGAAGCGCTG
This sequence comes from Pseudomonas sp. 18058, assembly GCF_902706155.1. Classification (NCBI taxonomy): domain Bacteria; kingdom Pseudomonadati; phylum Pseudomonadota; class Gammaproteobacteria; order Pseudomonadales; family Pseudomonadaceae; genus Pseudomonas; species Pseudomonas sp. 18058. Next base: position 36,760 of record NZ_CACSJY010000030.1, on the reverse strand, counting down.
GAAGCGCAGCTCAACGAAACCCACAGCGCCCTGACCGCCGCCCAGGTCAAAGAACGTCTGGTCAGTTTCGAAGTGTGCCCGCGTCTGGTCGCCGAAGTGATCAGCGCCTGGACTGGCGTGCCGTTGGCGCAACTGGCCCGCGAGCACAACGCCAAAGTCGCCAGTTTCGCCACCGATCTGCGCACGCGCATTCGCGGTCAGGAACAAGCCGTGCACGCACTGGATCGCTCGATGCGCGCCACCGCTGCCGGCCTGAACAAACCTGATGCGCCAGTCGGTGTGTTCCTGCTGGTCGGCCCGAGCGGCGTCGGTAAAACCGAAACCGCGCTGGCCCTCGCTGACCTGCTGTACGGCGGCGACCGTTTCATCACCACCATCAACATGTCCGAGTTCCAGGAGAAGCACACCGTCTCGCGCCTGATCGGCGCACCGCCAGGCTACGTCGGTTACGGCGAGGGCGGCATGCTCACCGAAGCCGTGCGGCAGAAACCGTACTCGGTGGTGCTGCTCGATGAAGTCGAGAAGGCCGATCCGGACGTGCTCAACCTGTTCTACCAAATCTTCGACAAAGGCGTGGCCAACGACGGCGAAGGTCGCGAGATCGACTTCCGCAACACGTTGATCCTGATGACCTCGAACCTCGGCAGCGATCGCATCAGCGACCTTTGCGAAAACGGCGCACGGCCGACCGCCGAAGTGCTCGAAGAAACCATTCGCCCAGTGCTCAGCAAGCACTTCAAACCGGCGCTGCTGGCGCGGATGAAAGTGGTGCCGTACTACCCGGTCGGCGGCCCGGTATTGCGCGAGCTGATCGAGATCAAACTCGGTCGTCTCGGCGAGCGCCTCAACCGTCGTCAGCTGGATTTCAGCTGGTGCCAGAACCTCGTCGATCACCTGTCCGAGCGCTGCACGCAAAGCGACAGCGGTGCGCGCCTGATCGATCATCTGCTCGATCAACACGTGCTGCCACTGGTGGCCGATCGTCTGCTCGACGCCATGGCCACCGGTGAAAGCCTGAAGCGCGTGCACGCCACGCTCGACGGCGAAGCCAGTGTGACGTGCGAGTTCGCCTGAGGTGGGCGTGATGTTCACTCAAGTGCCGCAGCCGCTGGTGTATGCCGAAGCGTTGCTGGCGCAGTTCGCCAGTCTGTCGCGCGCGGCGGACGGTGCTGCGCTGCTGGGTGACTTCGTGCGCGGCTTGGCCGAGTTGAGCGGTTGCGAACTGGCGCAGTTGTATCTGCTCGACGCCACCCACACCTGCCTGGGGATGAACGCCGAATGCCTCGACGGCGCCCTGCAACCGCGTGAAGCGGCGAGCCTGCCGGCGGATTACAACGGTGAACAACTGCTGCAATTTGCCCTGTGCCAGAACCGCGTGGTGTGCCTCGACGACTTGAGCGGCAGCCTGCACGAAACCAGTTTTCTGCCGGCGGTGGCCTCGCCGTGGCAGTCGCTGTTGTGCGTGCCGCTGGTCAATCAGCACAAGGCTGTCGAAGGCTTGCTGCTCTGCGCCAGCCGCCGTCGCACCGACCTGCAAGGTTTCGCCGACTCGCTCGGTCAACTCGGCTCGTTCGTGCTCGGCCAACTGCATTTGCTCCAGCGTCTGCGTCAGCCTCGCGATGTATCGGCACCGGTGGCGCGCAGCGTGCCGAGCATCAGCGGTTACGGCTTGATTGGCAAAAGCACCGCGATGCGCCAGACCTACTCGCTGATCGGCAAAGTCCTGCACAGCCCGTACACCGTGCTGCTGCGTGGCGAAACCGGCACCGGCAAGGAAGTCGTCGCGCGGGCGATTCACGATTGCGGGCCGCGTCGCTCGCAGGCGTTCATCGTGCAGAACTGCGCGGCGTTCCCTGAAAACCTGCTGGAAAGCGAGTTGTTTGGCTATCGCAAAGGCGCCTTTACCGGCGCCGATCGCGACCGCGCCGGGCTGTTCGACGCGGCCAATGGCGGCACGCTGTTGCTCGATGAAATCGGTGATATGCCGCTGTCGCTGCAATCGAAATTACTGCGCGTGTTGCAGGAAGGCGAGATTCGTCCGCTGGGCTCCAACGACACGCACAAGATCGACGTGCGCATCATCGCCGCGACTCACCGCGATCTGTCGGTGCTGGTCAGCGAAGGCAAATTCCGCGAGGACTTGTACTACCGCCTCGCGCAATTTCCGATTGTGCTGCCGGCGTTGCGTCAGCGCGAAGGCGACATCCTCGACCTGGCGCGGCATTTCGCCGAAAAGGCCTGCGCGTATTTGCAGCGAGATCCGGTGCGCTGGTCGGACGCGGCGCTGGAGCATCTGGCGGGTTACACCTTCCCCGGCAACGTCCGCGAACTGAAAGCGCTGGTCGAACGCGCGGTGCTGTTGTGCGAGGGCGGCGAGTTGCTGGCCGAGCATTTCTCCCTGCGCATGGAGCCAATGCCCGAAGACAACAGCAGCCTGAATCTGCGCGAACGCCTGGAGCAGGTCGAGCGCACGTTGTTGCTCAACTGCCTGCGCAAAAACGACGGCAACCAGACCCTCGCCGCCCGCGAACTGGGCCTGCCCCGCCGCACGCTGCTATACCGCCTCGGCCGCCTGAATATCAATTTGGGTGACTTCGATGGTTGAGCAGAAATTGATCGCCTTGTCCCGCACTCCCACGGCCAATGAATTCCTTAAGGCTGTTGATTCCCCTGTGGCGAGGGGATTTATCCCCGTCCGGCTGCGCAGCAGCCGCAGTCCGGTAGATACGGTCTCACTGAAAGATCGCGCTGGCAGGTTATGGGGGCGCTGCGCACCCCATCGGGGACAAGTCCCCTCACCACAGGGGATCAACATTCCTCCCAAAAGTGGCTGGAGGCTGCGATCTAGAGCCCCCCAAACCAACAAATTCGCTAATAACGGCGCCGCCCGCAAGGGCCGGCGCTTTGTGCTTTGTCTACCCCTGGAGACCCTCTGATGTCTGTTCGTCACTGGCACGCAGTCCTGCTGACCCTCGTCGTTCTATGCGGCCTTGGCGGCTGTAGCGGCAACTACAAATTCAACGACAACGACTATCGCCCGCTGGGTGATCCGCAAGCGGCCAATCGCGGTAAGTGATTGCAAGGAGCAGCAAACATGGAATTGGTTTTCGAAATGCTGAACACCAAGCAATTCGTGCCCACCGAGTTGTGCCAGAAGACCTTCAAGCAGGCCGGCGGCGTGATCGGGCGAGGCGAGGATTGCGACTGGATCATCCCTGACCGCAAGCGTCACCTGTCCAATCACCACGCGATTGTCAGCTACCGCGAAGGCTCGTTTTTCCTGACCGACAGCAGCAGTAACGGCATTCAGGACGGCGGCAGCGGCGCGCGTCTGCACAAGGGCGAACCGGTGCGCATCGAGCACGGCAGCACCTACGTGCTGGGCGACTTCGAGATTCGTGCGCGACTGGTGCGTGACCCGGCCATGTTCGACGGTGAAGCCGGCCGTCCGCGCGCGGCGGGCAGCATCATTCCCGACGACGCGTTCCTCGACCTTGACCCGCTCAATGCCATCGAACAGCAAGAGCGCGTGTACTCGGAAATCGACGAACTGCTGGCGCCGACCGCCAAACCCGAGGATTCCCGTCAGCGTGCCGACTATGCGCGCATCGACATGGAAAGCCTGATGGTGCCGGAGCTGATCGCCGCCCCCGTCGAGCCTGAACCCGCGCCGGCGCCGAAGCCTGTTGAACGGCAAAGCGAAGGTTTCTGGGAGCACTTCGGCGCCGCGCTGGGTGTCGACGTCAAAAACCTCAACCACGACGAACGCGAAGCGCTGGCACTGAATGCCGCGCGTTTGCTGCGTCAGAGCGTCGGCGGTTTACAACAGAGCCTGCGCACCCGCTCGGAGCTGAAAAACGAGCTGCGTCTGGCGCAGACCATCGTCCAGGGCACCAACAAGAACCCGCTGAAATTCGCCGTCGATCCGAGCGAAGCGCTGGAGATTCTGTTGCAGCCAAGCAAACCCGGTCATCTGCCGGCCGAGCAAGCAATCTCCCGCGCGTTCCGTGATTTGCAGGCGCATCAAGTGGCGCTGCTGACCGCCAGCCGCGCCGCCGTTCGCGGCACGCTGGAGCACTTCTCGCCGGAGCAATTGACCCTGCGTTTCGAGCGCGACAACAAGCCGCTGATCGCAACATCGGGTGGGCGCTGGAGAGCGTTCGGCCGTTATCACCAGGCACTGCGTCAGGACGATGACTGGAGCGAGCGCCTGTTGGCCCGCGACTTCGCTCAGGCCTACGAAGAACAGATCCGCCTGATTTCCACCCTCCACACCGACCACCAAGGATGATGCGCATGTCTCGCCGCTCGACCGCTTTTTTCCAGACGCTGACTGCGCTCACTTTGCTGGCGTTGCTCGCCGGTTGCTCGTCGCTATCGCCGTATTCGAACGTGACCAAGGTCAACCTGAAACTGACTGGCAGCGATCAGTTGAACCCCGATCTCAACGGCCGTCCTTCGCCGATCGTGGTGCGCCTGTTCGAACTCAAACACCCGGTGACCTTCGAAAACGCTGACTTCTTCAGCCTCTACGAGCGCGCCAAGGAATCCCTCAACCCGGATCTGGTGGCCACCGAAGAACTCGAACTTCGCCCGGGTGAAACCGTCGAGTTGAAGCTCAGCGTGGAGGAGGGCAGCCGTTACGTGGGCGTGCTCGCCGCTTACCGCGATCTGCCGGAAACCGAGTGGCGCTACACCGTGCAGGTCACCCCGCAGGAACTCACCGAGGCTGATCTGACCCTCGATCAGACGGGTATCCGCAACAGCCAAGAAACGCTCGCCAAGGCGGATAACTGATCATGAATACCCATAAAGTCATTTGGCAGGAAGGCATGCTGCTGCGGCCGCAGCACTTCCAGCACAACGATCGCTATTACGATCACCAGATGAAAACCCGCACCCAGTTGCTGGGCAGTTACACCTGGGGTTTCCTCAATCTGGAGATCGACCTGCAGTTCCTCAACATGGGCAAACTGGTGGTCAGCCAGGCTTCGGGGATTCTTCCGGACGGCAGCCTGTTCGAGCTCGGTGGCAACACCGAACCGCTGGCGCTGGACGTACCGCCGAACACCGGCAACACCCCGATTTTTCTGGCGCTGCCGCTGGTCACCGGTAACCACATCGAGGCGCGCCGTCCGGAGCAGTCCGACGTGCTCGCGCGCTTCACCGCGTACGACGCTGAGGTAGCTGACTCCAACGCCGGCGACGATTCCGCCAGTCAGGTCAGCTGCGGTCGCCCGGATTTCAAACTGATGCTCGGCGAGCAGCAGAGCGATCAGGCGTATGTGAAGCTGAAAATCTGCGACGTGCTCGACACCACGCCCGACGGCGTGATCAGCCTCGATCCGGATTTCGTGCCGACCTACATTCAGGCTCACGCGTCCAGCTATCTGCTGTCGTGCCTGAAAGAAGTCATCAGCATGCTCAACCACCGTGGCGACACGATTGCCGAGCGGATTCGCTCCAACGGCAAGGTCGGCGGCGCTGAGGTTGGCGACTTCATGATGCTGCAACTGATCAACCGCACCGAGCTGCTGCTGCGTCACTATCTCGGTCTGGAGCAAGTGCATCCGGAAGAGTTGTACCGCACGCTGCTGACCATGCTCGGTGATCTGGCGACGTTCTCCGGCGAGAGCAAACGCCCGCGTCTGGACAGCCGTTATTCCCACGCCGATCAGGGCGGCAGCTTCCGCAAACTGATGGAAGCGATTCGTCAGGTGCTGTCGATGGTGCTCGAACAGCACGCCATCGAACTGATCCTGCAAGCGCGTCAGTACGGCATCATCGTTTCGCCGTTGCACGACCACAAACTGCTCGGCACCGCGTCGTTCGTGCTGGCAGCGAGTGCCAACTGCGATTCCGAAGAACTGCGCCACCGCTTGCCGGCGCACCTCAAGGTCGGCCCGGTGGAGCGCATCCGCCAACTGGTCAACCTGCATTTGCCGGGGATCAAGGTCAAACCGTTGCCGGTGGCCCCGCGGCAGATCGCGTTCCACTCCAACAAAACCTATTTCATTCTCGAACTCAGTTCCGAAGACCTGGCACAACTGGAACGCTCCGGCGGTTTCGCGTTCCACGTGTCCGGCGAATTCGCCGAGCTTGAACTGAAATTCTGGGCCATCAGGAACTGACCGACATGATCAAGGACATGGAACACAACCAGGACGACAAAACCGTCCTGCTCGACCGTCAGGGCCACGGCCCGGCGTCGAGTCCGCTGACCGACTTCGCCGCGCCACCGCGCTTCGAACAACTGGAAGAACGGATGATCTACGCCGCGCGCCTGCGCCCGGCAGAGTCGTTCAATATCAGCCTCAATTCGCTGGTGGCGGCGTCCTCCGATTTGCTCTCGGAAGTGGTGCGCCTCAAGCACAGCGAAAGCCGCGAAGACTTGTACGCGCTCAACGAGCGCCTGACCGCCGGGCTCAAGTTGTTTGAAGTGCGCGCCCTGCACAACGGCGCCGAAAGCAGTCAGGTGATGGCCGCGCGTTACGTGCTCTGCACCGTGGTCGACGAAGCCGTCGTGACTACTCCGTGGGGCAACGAGAGCGAGTGGTCGCAGATGAGCCTGCTCAGCAGCTTCCACAACGAAACCTTCGGCGGTGAGAAGTTTTTCCAGCTGCTCGATCGGCTGTCGAAAAACCCGGTCAAACACCTGCCGATGCTTGAGCTGATGTATCTGTGCCTGTCCCTCGGTTTCGAGGGCAAGTACCGCGTACAGGCACGCGGCATGCTCGAACTCGAAGGCATCCGCGACGCCTTGTACCGTCAGATTCGTCAGTTGCGTGGCGACGTGCCGCGCGAGTTGTCGCCGCACTGGGAAGGCCTCAACGATCAGCGCCGCAGTCTGGTGCGCATCGTGCCGGCGTGGATGGTGGTGTTGTTCACGCTGGTCTGTCTGGTGGTGATGTATTCGGGCTTCGCCTGGGTTCTGGGCGAGCAGCGCGACACCGTTCTGCAACCTTATCAGCCGCTTGATCCGGCCGCGGTGCAACCGCAGTCGCAGCCGTAAACAGGGACGTGTGATGAAAAAGTTTTTCAAGAAAGTCGGCGCCTTCCTGCGCCAGACCTGGGTCTGGACTCTGCTGCTGGTGCTGTTCGTGGCGCTGTTGGTGTGGTTCGTCGGCCCGTTGTTGGCGGTCGATGACTACAAGTTCTGGGAGAGCCCGACCTCCCGCCTGCTGACCATTGCCGTGCTGTTCCTGATCTGGGGCCTGGTCATGGTCTTCGTCAGCTGGCGCGCCGGTATCCGCAAGAAAGCCGAAGAAGAAAGCGAAGACGGTCAGGATCGCATCCGCCGTGAAGAGTTGATCGACGAAGAGCAGAAAGAGTTGAAGGCGCGCTTCAAAGACGCGCTGAAAACCCTGAAGACGTCCAGCCTCTATCGTGGCCGCAGCGAGCGCTGGCGCAGTGACTTGCCGTGGTATCTGCTGATCGGCCCGCAGGGTTCCGGCAAGACCAGTCTGCTGGACTTTTCCGGTCTGGAATTCCCGATCAACAAAATCGACCGCAAGCTGACCCGCGACACCCTCGGCACCCGTCATTGCGACTGGTACTTCGCCGATCACGGTGTGCTGATCGACACCGCCGGCCGTTACCTGACGCAGCCTGACGCCGAAGTCGACAGCAGCGCCTGGACGACCTTGCTCGAGTTGCTGCGCAAGCGCCGCCGTGGCCGTCCGTTGAATGGTGTGCTGGTGACCATTCCGGTGGAAACCCTGCTCGGCGGTAGCGAGCAAGACATCGACACCCTCGCGCGTCAGGTGCGTGGCCGTCTGCAAGACGTGCATCAGAAACTGCACGTCGACGTGCCGGTGTATCTGGTGCTGAGCAAGGCTGACAAGCTGCTGGGCTTCGACGAATTCTTCGATCAGCTGAGCCGTGAAGAAAGCGATCAGGTGCTCGGCACCAGTTTCCGCAAGGATCAGGTCGGCACCGACGTCGCGGTACTGCGCAACGAATTCGAAGAGCTGCTGCGTCGCCTCAACAGCCAGGTGATCATGCGCATGCACTCCGAGCGCGATACTCAGCGCCGTGGCCGCATCCTCGACTTCCCGCATCAACTCGGGCAGATCGGCGAGCGCCTGTGCCTGTTCGTCGACATGGCGTTCACTGGCAACCGTTATCAGCGTGCCACGCAACTGCGTGGTTTCTACCTGACCAGCGCACCGCACCTGACCCAGGAAATGGATTCGACCACCGCCGGCATCGGCGCGAGTCTGGGCATGAGCGCCGGTGTATTGCCGACGCTGCGCAGCGGTCGTTCGCGCTTCATTCACCACTTGCTCAGCCGTGTGATCTTCCCCGAGGCCGATCTGGCCGGTCTCGACAAGCGTGAACGCAGCCGCATCCATTGGGGCCAGCGTGCGTTGTACATCGGCGCACTGGCGTCGTTGGCGCTGTTCGGCGTGCTCTGGGCCGGTGGTTTCTCGGCCAACTACGAGCGTCTGGAAAACCTTCGTACGCTGGCGCAAAACTGGACGCAGCAACGTTCGGCACTGACCCCGCGAGATGACGCGATGGGCGTGCTGAAAACCCTCGACACCAGTTATGCCGCGACCCAGGTGTTCCCGAAAAAGGGCGACGTGTCGTACCACGAGCGTGGCGGTCTGTATCAGGGCGAAGACGTCAATCCGCCGGTCGCCGACGCCTACGAGCGTGAGCTGCAAGCGCAGTTGCTGCCACGGGTTGCTTCGCAGCTCGAAGGGCAGATCCGCGCCAACCTGCAGGATCGCGAAAAGCTGCTGAACAGCCTGCGCGCGTACCTGATGCTGAACATGAAGGATCGTCGCGACGCGGCGTGGCTCAAGGACTGGATCGCCACTGACTGGTCGCAGCGCTACACCGGCAACACCGCGGTGCAGAACGGTCTGAATACTCACCTCGAACGCCTGCTCAAGCAGCCTTTTATCTATCCGCTTAACGACCAGTTGGTCGCGCAGGCGCGGCAGGTATTGCGCAGCGAATCGCTGGCCAACGTCGTGTATCGCATGCTCCGCGAGCAGGCGCGTAACCTGCCGGAATACCGTTTCAGCCAACACCTCGGCCCACAAGGCTCGTTGTTTATCGGCACTGATTACGTGATTCCGGGCTTCTACACCCAAGTGGGTTATCAGCAGTATTTCTCGGTGCAAGGCGCGACTCTGGTCACCGACATCCTGCGTGACAACTGGGTGCTGGGCGAAGGCGCGGGCATCAGCGACATGGACTTGCGTCGTCTGATGGTCGAGCTTGAGCAGTTGTATTTCCGTGACTACGCCAACTACTGGAGCGAAGCCGTTGGCCAGGTGGCACTGCCGCCGATCAACGACGCCGGTGAAGGCGCCGAGCAACTGGCGGGCCTGACCTCGGCCAACTCGCCGGTGCTCGCCTTGCTCACGGAAGTGCGCGAGAACACCCGCTTCCAGGCTGTTGCTGACCCGGTGGATCAAGCCGCCGATGCGGCTGATGCGCTGGCCGAGCAGAAAGGCAAACTGGGCAAGGTCGGTAAACTGGCGGCCGCCGCAGCAGACAAGGCTTCGGCCCTGACCGTTGCGAAGAACCTGCCGGACACCGCGAAGAAGTCGCTGCAACGTCGCTTCGAGCCGCTGCATCGTTTGCTCGATGACAACAACGGCCCGGCCGCTGACCTGACGCCGGCGCTCAACGCGCTCAACGACCTGCAACTGCAACTGGCCAGCCTGGCCCGTTCCAGTTCGCCGGAACAAGCCGCGTTCGAACTGGCGAAAACCCGCATGAGCGGCCAGCGTGATGCGCTGACCAACCTGCGCAATGCGTCCGGTCGTCTGCCGCGTCCGCTGAGCGTGTGGTTCAACGTGCTGGCCGAAGACTCGTGGCGTCTGGTGCTGAACGATGCGTACCAATACATGAACGGCCGTTATCAAAACGAGCTGTACAGCGTGTATGGCAAAACCATCAGCAAGCGTTATCCGTTCAGCGCTACCAGCACCAGCGACGTGGCGATCGCCGACTTCCGCGAGTTCTTCAAGGATCAAGGCATCGCTGACCGTTTCTTCGACAACTACATGCGTCCGTTCGTCAGTGGCGATCCGGGCAACTACCGCATGCGTAGCGTCGATGGCCACAGCCTGCCGGTGTCCAAGGTTTACCTCGATCAAATGGCCGCCGCACTGACCATTCGCAAGAGCTTCTTCTCGATCAACCCGGCCGAGCCGACCGTGCAGTTCAAACTCGAGCCGTACACCCTCGATCCGGCGGTCAGCCGTTCCGAGTTCAAGTTCGGCGACAAGACCATCGAATACCGTCACGGCCCGATTGTGCCGGTGTCGTTCAAATGGCCAACCGATGCTGAAGACGGTCGCACCAGTCTGGTGATGGACAAGATGTCGGGGCGTCCGATCGGCATCGAGAAAAACTCCGGCCCGTGGTCGCTGTTCCGTCTGTTTGATCTGATGCAGACCGAGTACCTCAACGGTCGCGACGTGCTGGTGCTGAAAGCTGACGTGGGTGGCCTGCGCGCCAACTACCTGCTGACCAGCCAACGCTCGCCGAACCCGTTCGACATGGGCGTACTGCGCACCTTCCGTATGCCGGTGCAGCTCTGATGCTCGTGGCCAGTGCCTGGCGCAGCGCGGCGCGTACCGACCCGGGCAAGGTGCGGGCGCGCAACGAAGATGCCTTCCTCGACTCACCACAGCAGGGGCTGTGGGTGGTCGCGGACGGCATGGGCGGTCATCAGGGTGGCGACATCGCCAGCCAGTTGATCGTCGCCAGCCTGGCTGAACTGCCGCAACACGACGACTTCGACGAACGCCTCAAAGCCATTCGCCAGTGCCTGCATTGGGTGAACCGGCGTTTAGGGCAGGAGTTGACCGTCACCGCCGGCCGTCACGACAGCGTCATGGGCAGCACCGTCGTGGCGCTGCTGGTGGAAGGCAATCGCGCGGCCTGCATCTGGGCCGGCGACAGCCGTTGTTATCTGTGGCGCGGGCAGCGTCTGTATCAGCTGTCCAAAGACCATTCGCTGCAACAGCAACTGATCGACGAACAGAAAATGAGCGTTGATCAAGCGGCGGCGCACCCGGCGGCTCATGCCTTGACCCGAGCCGTCGGCGCGGCCGAACAACTGACCCTGGATGTCCTCGAACTCGAGGTCTATCCGGGCGATGCGTTTTTGCTTTGCAGCGATGGTTTGTACCAAGGCCTGAGCAGCGATGCCCTCGGCAACGCCCTCAGTCTCAGCGCGCCGCACGTGGCGCTGGAACGTTTGTTCGACGGCGCCCTGCGGGGCTCCGCGCGGGACAACCTGACTGCCGTGGTGATCCGCCAATGAGTGAAATCGAATCGCCAATCGATGACCTGTTGATCAGCGAAGAACAGGCCAGCAACCTGACCTACTTCGCCTTCGCCAAGTCGCACAATGCCGAGCCTGCGCTGGCCCCTAAAAAGGCCAGCATCGGTGTGCTGCCCGATGTGTTGGCCGGTCGCTACCGCCTCGAGCGGCTGCTCGGGGCTGGTGGCATGGGCGCGGTTTACCGGGCGCGGGATCTGCTGCACGAACAGTTTGGCGATCCCGACCCTTACGTTGCGCTGAAAATCCTCAGCGAAGAATTTGCCGAATCGCCGGACGCCAGTGCCTTGCTCTACAGCGAGTTCGCCCTGACCCGACGCCTGCGCCACGACAACGTCGTGCGTGCACACACTTTTGAAGTCGACACCGACTGCCAGCGGGCCTTTATCACCATGGAATACATGCGTGGCCTGACCCTGGACAAATTGCTCTGCGAGCGGCCCCTCGGCCTGCCGTGGAAAGAACTGCGCGACATCGTCCTGCCGCTGCTCGACACGTTGGCGTATGCCCACGGTCGCGGCGTGCTGCACGGTGATCTGAAACCGAGCAACGTCATGCTCAGCGAAGACGGCCTGCGCCTCTTCGACTTCGGCCTCGGTCAAGCGGAGGAGGGTGTGCTGCCCGGCCTGCCGCATCTGAGCCGTGAACGTTTTAACGCCTGGACACCGGGCTACGCCGCCCCCGAACTGCTTGAAGGCCAACCGTTGTCGGCCGGCGCGGACGTGTACGGCGTGGCCTGCGTGATTTACGAACTGGCGGGCGGCAAGCCGCCGTTCCGCCGCGTGGCCTCGACCCTGGCCCGCGACGAACACCTGGAGCGCGAGCTGCACGCGCCGAAAAACCTACCGAAACACTGCTGGCCCGCGCTGCGCAAAGCGCTGAGCTTCAATGCGGCAGAACGCAGCATCACTGCCGGCCAATTGCGTGACGCCATGAGCGCCACTTCGTCCTGGCGGCAACGCCTGCGTTTTCGGGCGTAACGGATGACATTCGAACAGGGAGCACACAATGTTCAACTCAGCTAACGAGACCCACTTCAGCCTGACGGTGGAAGACTATGTCGGCGACCTGCAAGTGCTGTCGTTCACCGGCACCGAAGGCGTCAGCCAGCCGTATCGTTTCGACCTCGAACTGGTCAGCGAAAACCCCGATCTGGATCTGGAAAAACTCCTGCACAAGCAGGCCTTTCTCGCGTTCGATCCGCAGGGCTCCGGCATTCATGGGCAGATTTATCGCGTCGCTCAAGGCGATGCCGGCAAGCGCCTGACGCGCTACAAAATCTCCATCGTGCCGCAACTGCAATACCTGCATCACCGCACCAACCAGCGCATCTACCAGCAGATGTCGGCGCCGAAAATCATCGCGTTGATCCTCGACGAACACGGCATCAAGGGCAACGCCTACAGCTTCCAGCTCAGCCAGCCGTGCCCGGATCGCGACTACTGCGTGCAGTACGACGAAACCGACCTGCATTTCGTCCAGCGCCTGTGCGAAGAGGAAGGCATTCACTACCACTTTCAGCACAGCGAAAAAGCCCACCTGCTGGTGTTTGGCGATGACCAGACCGTGTTCCAGAACCTCGGCCAGCCGACCGCGTACGTGCAAGGCAGCGGCATGGTCGCCGACGAGCCGGTGATCAAAGGTTTCAAACTGCGCCTGGAAACCCGCACCACACGCACCATGCGCCGCGACTACGACTTCGAAAAACCGCGCCTGCAAATGGAAGCCGCCTACAAACCGGATGGCGAGAGCACGGAACCGGATCTGGAAGACTACGACTACCCCGGCCGTTTCCTCGACCGCGCGCGCGGCAAGTTCCTCAGCCAGCGCGCCCTCGAACGCCACCGCGCCGACTACCGTCAGGCCGAAGGGCGTGGCGACCAGACCAAACTGGTCAGCGGCCACTTCATGGAAATGTCCGACCACCCGCGTAGCGAATGGAACGACCTGTGGCTGCTCACCGAAATCGTCCACGAAGGCAAACAGCCGCAAGTCCTCGAAGAAGGCGTGACCAGCGACACCACCAATAACAAGGACGACTTCCATCAGGGCTACCGCAACACCTTCCTCGCCACCCCGTGGGACGTGTTCTACCGCCCGGCTCTCGAACACCCGAAACCGCGCGTACTCGGCAGCCAGACCGCCATGGTCACCGGCCCCAAAGGCGAAGAAATCCACTGCGATCAATACGGCCGCATCAAAGTGCAATTCCACTGGGATCGCGAAGGCCTCGCCGACGACAAAACCAGCTGCTGGCTGCGCGTCTCCAGCTCCTGGGCCGGCGACCGCTACGGTGCAATAAGCATCCCGCGCATCGGCATGGAAGTCCTCGTCACCTTCCTCGAAGGCGACCCCGACCAACCACTGGTGACCGGTTGCCTTTATCACAAGGAAAACCCGGTGCCGTATGCACTGCCGGCGAACAAGACTCGCAGTGTGTTCAAAACGCTTAGCTCACCTGGAGGCGCGGGGTACAACGAACTGCGCATCGAAGACAAGAAAGGTGCGGAGCAGATCTACATTCATGCGCAGCGTGATTGGGATGAGAACGTTGAGCACGATCAGAAGATTCGGGTCGGGAATGAACGTCACGACACGGTTGAGAAGAACACCTACACCGAGCTGAAAGCTGAAGAACACCGCACCACGATCGCTGATCGCAAGATTGAAGCGAAGGCTGACGATCACCTGACGGTGGGGCAGAGCCAGCACGTCAAACTGGGTACGGCGCAGCTGACCAGTGTCGGGAATGAGATCCACCTGAAGGCGGGTGACAAGATTGTGATCGAGGCGGGATCGGAGCTGACGATTCTGGGTGGGGGGAGTTTTATCAAGCTGGATGCGGGCGGCGTGACGGTGGTTGGGCCGGTGATCAAAATCAATGCGGGTGGCTCGGCTGGCTCCGGTACAGGGATCGGGATTAAACCGCCGGTTCTGCCGGGGGCGGCGGATATGGATAAGGCGGGGAGTTTGATGGATCAGGCGTTGTTGAATGCACCGCCTGAGAAGGTTAAGCCGAAAGCTTTTTTTGTGTTTTCTGAGTGATGAGTTCGTGATGACAAAGAACAATCGAGTGCGTCAATTCAAGCTGCAATGTCTGGCGCTGCTAGCGTTCGGGTTGTGTTCAGGAGCCTTTGCGGCGCAATCGAGCACTGTGCAATGCCCGAGTGACAACTTCGCAGATTTCGTAAAAGAGTTCTCGTCCAAGCCTGAGGTGCAGCAAGCGTTTATCGCCTCGCCCGTGATCGTGCAAACGGTAGTCTTCACCGAGTCAAAGCCGCGAGTGGTGGAGCGAAAGTCGAGGGTGTTGGACCTTCCATCGTTGGTGATGCTTGCTCCCGATAGCATCGCGAAGTCCGGGTTGAGCATGCAAGTCCAACTGCCGAACCATATAGTTGTTCGCGATTACAATGGTGAAGTGCTGAATATCTTCACTTTCAAACATAACGACTGTTGGGTATTGACCCGTGCTGAAGACTGGTCGCTTGAGGCTGTACTTGATGCTCAATACCCGAACTTAAAGGCTTCACCGGGTGAGCGCGCACTAAAAAGAGGGGCGATATATAACCACCTGGGTATCGATACCGAGTCCTCTTCTTCCAGTCAGTTGTACATTTCTGCTCTGAACAGTTATTTACATGGGGCAGACCAAGGCTCCGCAGAGGCTGCCTTTGCAGCGGCGGGGATCAGCCTTTCAGGTCAAGCTCCACGGTTGGAAAACGTAAAGATCCTTCAACTACTGGAGTCAGCTGCCAAGAGCGTACCTGAAGCAGGGATCGCCCTTGCTGACTTCTATTGCGATGAAGGCAATTACGAAGAGAAGCGAGCCTGTGTAAATCCAGAAAAGTCATTGGGGGCTCTTGTAAGCTCTGCCTGGCTCGGTTCCCCGAGTGCATTTATTCAACTAGGCGGCGCCTATGAAACCGGCGCAATCATCCCTAGTGATTTGGCCCGGGCGATGGCGTGTTATCAGGAGGCCGACAAGAAAGGCAACGAGGCAGGTGCTAGAGGCGTCGAACGACTTAGCATCCAAGGCATCACCGCAAATAATTCAATTCATTGCCTTTAAAGCAGGATGCTATCGATGAGCACGGGTCTACTTGAACAGCGCGCCAAATACCCTTACAGCGGATACGAATACGGTTATGGTAAGGGCGGATCTGCGGACGAAGACGGTAACGGTCGGAAGGAAATTGATTGTTCTCATTTACTAAACCTAATGCTCAGTGATGCGGGGTATGACATCCCTTACCGCACTACAAGTCAACTTGCGACAGACACCACGCATTTCGAGTTCATTGCCCTCAACAGCGTTCAGCCGGGTGATATCGCGCTATGGACAGGTATGCACCATACCGGCGTGATCGAGGACATGGACGTTAACCGGGTCAAGGGGAATTTTTTCGGCTCACAGAGTTCGACCGGGCCAAAGTCCGCCAAATACGGTGAGGGCAGCGGCTACTGGCCGATGCCGAACAAGTATCTCCGGCCGAAGGTGGAGTACAAGAGCGGGGCGCAACCGACGCCCGCTCCCGCGCCAGCAGCAACCCCTGCTCCAACAGGGTCACCGCTGATGAGCTTTCAATATCCATTTAGAAAGGCGGACGGGAAGCAGTTTGAGAGTGCCGACGAAATATATAAAGCGTTAGAAAAAGAAACGTCGGGCCACTATCTTCTTGGCAGTAATAAGTTCTGGCATGGTGGTATACACATCAGCAATGCCAGCGCTCCTCAGTGCATCTTGAACGAACCAATTCGATGTATGGCCGACGGTGAAGTCGTGGCCTACCGACTTAACGAAGATTATTTGGAGTCTACGTTCGGTGAAAATGAGAAAAAACTGAAGTATTCCAACTCGTTTTGTTTGGTGCGACATGAGTACAAATCTGCGCCAAATCCAGAAGACGGACCGAATAAAGGCAAGCAAAACAAGCTGAATTTCTACAGCTTGTACATGCACCTTCTGCCCTTCAAGCGTTATCCGCTGACTGAGGAAGAAACTCCGAAACCTCAAGTGACCATGAAAGTAAGTGACTTCAACGCGTACGACGATTTCCCTGAATCTAGTAGCGTTCAGAACGTTGGCAAGCTCGTTGCGGGGACCAAACTTGAGATATTGGATCAAAAGGAGTTAGGCAACGTTACCTATGCGAAAGGGAAAATCCTGTCAGGTAGCGTTAAAAAGAGTGGCCACAAAGTTCGCGAGGCTGGCAAAGAGGTCTGGTTCGCATACTTGAAGGATGGAGAACCCTACAAAAACTCCAAACCCGCACGTATATGGCTGGCAGACCCGATCCCTGAGCGTTTAAAGCCCAAATATTGGCAAGGTAAGGTGAAGGGAACCGCGTTGAAGAGATTGGATCTTTATCAGGATCCTGTCTCTGCCCAAAATGGGCAGACTGCCGGTGCCAAAATGGGCTCGCTGCAACTTACGCCTCAAAGTACGGTGGAGTTTGAAAGTAAAGAGGTACTGAACCTCAATGTCTCAGGGACAATTCGTCGAATGGCGAAATGTACCAGCAGCGGTAGCTTGGCTGGGACGGGAAGCCTTCCTTCCAGCTTCTGGGCGATTGTGGAAAACGACTACGTTGCCTGGGATGTAATCCCGAGTAGTTTCAATTCTGTAGAGCCTGCAAGTACCGGTATCAAGGCGGGAGATCCGATTGGCTATCTGGGGTTGACTGAAAATCTGACTGGCGAAGATGGCGGTGTAGCGAGTAAGTATCAAGTGCACGTCGAGATATTCACTGCCGAAGCAGACGTAAAAGACTTCCTCAAGAATACGGCTGGTCTGAAGGTCGGCAAGCAATACCTGTACTTGCCAGCCGGAAGCGATCTGAAGAAAAAAGCACCTGCGACAGACAGTACGGTGCTGAAAACGGAACATGCAGTGGATTTGAACAAGACGCCGGTCATCAAAGTGGGTACCGACGATTACTACGATGTGAACGTTACTGACAATGCTCAGGCCATGAATGGTCTAGTCAAGAAAGTGGGTGCACAGATTATCACTCAGCATGATTGGGAAAAGCTGGGGTTTCAGGTCGTCGAAGAAACCAATGCGACAGCGGACGGGTTTCTCGATCCGAAGGACATGCCTGCGTTCTTTCAGGATCTGTTCACGAAGGTCGATAAAGACCAGAGCGGGGACGTCGATCCGGCCGAGTTGGCCGAGGCGTTGAAAAACGTTGATACACGGTCGCAATGGTCCAAGCTGGTTGCACATCATCCGACGGAGTGGAAAGCGAAAGCAGATGCTCCAAAATGGAGCCGGCTTGATACTGAGCTTGAGCACGCCCCGAAGACACTGAAGCATGAGAAAGAAAGGATCAGCAGCTATGTGTTTTGGGATGAACTGAAAGAAAAGGCTGCTATCAGTACCGACTTGATATGGCATTTCCATTCGATTGCCTTTGTAGCGAATGCGCTGTCGGCCGTTTGCATTCCACTCAACAAGGCCAAAGAAATCGCACTATTGGTTTCCTCCGGATACGAAGGAAAGAGCAAGTTGGATTATGAGGCACTGGCCGGCAATTTCGATGGTCAAGGTATGTCTTTCGGTGTTATTCAGTGGAACTTCGGGCAGGGCACGTTAGGACCAGTTCTGCTGGAGATGCGTGGAGCAGATCAAGCCACGTTTGACGGATGTTTTGGTGCCAACATGAATTTCCAGACACTGATAAATTCTTTGAACTCTGCGAATACCGCCGCCCAAATGAGTTGGGCGACGGGAGTAATCGCCAGCAACAATGCAGGATGGAAATCGGCTTTCAAGAAGCTTGGTGAGGTCGAAGCGTTTCAAAAGATTCAGCTGAATCATGCGGCGAAATATAATGAGAATGTGACGTCTTGTATCAAGTTGATGCGCGAATTGGCACCGAATCTGATGGTGAAGATTCGACTGCGTACTTACTGTGCGCTATACGACTTGTGTGTTCAGCAAAATCATCTCGCCAAGGCGGAGCAGCTTATTAGAGCCGAATTCCCTAGTGCTAATATTACTACCCAAAAAGAGCTACTGATTTTTGTCTGTAAAAAACGAGCGGAAAAAGCCTCAGAGGCGTATAGGGCCGATGCTTTCAGTCGCCGGATGGGAATCATTCAGGGACAAAAGTATACCGCAACAATGAGTGGCAATACTGCCACGCGAGAAAACGGCAATTACGGAATAATCGTAGAGGGTGACATCTGTGAGCTATAAGTTTCGCTGGTTTATTATTTTGATTTTGTTTTCGTCTCCAGCGTGGAGCGAAGGGAAAAAGCTGGCATGCGATCCTGATACCAATATTTGCTCAGTGACTATTTCGGAGAACTTCTGTGGTTCTGATGGCGTTCCAAAGGCGAAGTTTGATATCAGGAGCCAGCGTTATATATTGAGTTGTGAATGTGACTGTAGCTCTCAGGAAAACACCTTCTGGATTTTGAGTGCTGACGGAAAGGTGCAAACACTTGATGCAAGCAAGATCGTAAGTAGCGTGGATATTATCAAGAATAAATCCGGAGTGCCTGACGCTTTCGGTGTGGTTCCTTATTGTCAACCAATTAATGCGAGTGGTGAAAATCTGGTGTATCTACAGAAAGGTCCTGGCTCCGCGGGGCAACCACAACCATATTGCTATTCAGTACTTGAACATGATGAAGCGCAGAAATGTGAAAGCGCTGAATGTCTGAGTAAGATAGAAGTAGTTTCTGGTGTTGAGAAAAAAATAAAAGAAGAACTTTTAGTCGAGTTTAAAAACGCCACGTCGCGCGTTTATAAGGATAGAGCAAGATTTTCTGGCTTTCCGAAACGTGATTTTATTGAACGCTACATTGGTGAGTATGGTTACTCTTCTGCCAGCCAACAAGTGTTCAATGACGTAGCATTTTTTTGGCAGCAAGCAGGCTTCAACACCGACGCAATTTGGCTTTTGAAAAAAGTTATTTCAGAAAGCCCGACGCGGACAGTTGCCTATCTTAATCTCGCAGATGCTTATTGGGAGACGGGTGATAAAGCATCCGCGGCAAAGAACTATAAGGTATACACCGATCTCATGAGCGAGAATGGCAAGCAAGTCAAGGTTCCTGATCGGGTTAGGCAGCGTGCTACAACGCAGTAATAGAAGAAATTGCAGACTACTCTCCTTCTGTTAACGCTCAAGGGTCATGACTAGTCCTTGGAAATATTATTGTTTGATGGGACCTTTGCTAAGGGACTTTACTGGATCTGTTCTGGTAAAGGGGGCGGATTTATTTGTTGCGCTCGACCGATTTGAATTTGGTTGAGAACTTAAATAGATCTGGCCGGTTTGTCGGGTCTGACTCTATCTTCTGTCGCAAGCCCGTTCAGAATTGAACGGATCACTGACTTTTTACGGACGCCAAGGAATGCAGATTTTCAGATTCAGCCTCATTTTTTTACTTTCAATACTGTCGCCTGTGGTTATGGCTGAGGGCACGATGATTGCCACCATCCTTCAGGCCGACTTTTCCAAGGACCCGGAAGTCCGGTTGCTTGTCAGAGTCGTTGATGTGGGTGGCGGTTCGGATACCCCTTCCATGGCGGTTCGTAATCAATGCCTGGAGAGGAAGGCGTCCGCAGAACGTCCTGGGCCGGATCCGTGCTTTTCGATAGAGATAACTGAGAGCAAAAAGCAACGGGCCATTGTTCGGCAAATGCTATTGAATGATCCTCAGCGCACAACCGATCCTATCTATTTGGAAATTGTTTATCGCTCGGAGGTCAGCGAGAGCGATCCGACGAATCACCATCAGCGATCCGCCACACTGAAGATCGAAGAAAACGGCCTCTACAATTGGAACAATGAGAGCGAACAGGCATTGGCGGACGTTGAGTGGTTTCCCTTGGGAAATGGTGTTCTTGATCTGATGGTTCCTGACGCGGATGCATTGTTGAATTCTGTGTATCGGGATCGTATGAGCCGGCTGGACGAAGGCGGTCAGAAAGCACTGAGGGAAACTCAAAGAGCCTGGATGAAATTTCGAGATGCGGAGTGCGAGGCCGACCCGAAATCGCATAAATCAGTTTTCGGTGAGTGGTCCGATGCCTGCCTAATTCGCGCGACGATAGAGCGTGCTCGCCAACTGGCTTTGGCACCGGACAAGAACAGACGTTGAAACGGACAAGCCAGTGCATTCGCGCGGAAGCGTCGACTTGGATGTCTGATGCGTTTTCGCAGTCGTTTGGTCTGAATCCGTCCGGTAAAACGTTTAGTTTTTGAGCATCTGACGACCACCATTTTCCTTTAAACTCCCCACCCCCAAGGAATGCGCTCAGGACACGGAATGCCAGCCCCCTCGATTTCCCTTCGCCCCGCGTTAGTGCTCTGGCTGTACGCCGCCGCAATCGTGCACATCCTCGCCGGACTCACCCTGACCTGGGCCGGGCATTCCGGATTACTCGACGGCTATCTGCATACACTCGAACTCGCATTCTGGGGCGCCGATCCGGTGCCCACCGCCGGCCACGAACAACAAGTCTGGTGGCTCGCGCTGTTCGGCGCGACGCTGCAAAGCTATTCGCTGTACATGCTCGCGCTGGTGCACTTGGGCAATCGCTTGAAAGCCCCGACAGCGTGGGGCTGGTTGATCGCCGGCATCCTGTTATGGGCGCCGCAGGACATGTGGCTTTCAGCGCAACAGCAGGTCTGGTCGCACCTGTGGCTTGATGGTTTTGCGTTGCTGGTGTTGTTGCCTCCGTTGTTCTGGCTGTATCGGCATGACCGCATAAAGTCGCCACCAGAAAAGATGCCGAGTCAGTCCAACCCGTTTGCCGGTGGCGCCTACAAGCGAGTGCTGATCACCGGCGGCACCGGGTTCATCGGTCAAGCCTTGGTCAATCAATTACTCGACGCGGGCCATTCGGTCAGCGTACTGACGCGCGATCCGTTGAACGCGGCCAATCTATTCAACGGCCGCGTCCGCTGTGTGCATTCGCTCAACGAACTCAGCCACGACGACGCCTTCGACGTGGTGATCAATCTGGCGGGTGCGCCCGTTGCCGGCCCACGCTGGACTGCCAAGCGTCAGTCGCAACTGCTCGCCAGCCGGGTCGGCATCACCGAAGCGTTGATGACCTGGTTGAAGAACACAAAGCAAAAACCAGCACTGTGGATTCAAGCCTCAGCCATCGGCTACTACGGCGTACGCGATGCCAGCGAAAGCCTCGACGAACATGCCAGCAAGGGCGAGGGTTTCATGGCCGAACTCTGTGCGCGCTGGGAAGCCGCCGCGCAACCGGCCACCGAATTTGGCGTGCGTCCGGTCGTGCTGCGCCTCGGCGTGGTGTTCGGACCGGGCGGTGCGCTGACGCCGTTGCTGCTGCCGTTTCGTCTGGGTTTCGGCGGGCGCATGGGCGACGGTCGGCAGATCATGAGCTGGGTGCATCGCGACGATGTGCTTCAGGTGATCGCTCGATCCTTCCACGATGAAAGTCTGCGCGGTACCTACAACATGGTCGCGCCCGAAACAGTTAGTCAGGCCGCGTTCGCCGAGCAGGCCGGCAAGATCCTCAAACGTCCAGTGTGGTTGCACATTCCCGCCGCGCCAGTGCGTGCGCTGGCAGGGGAGATGGCGCAGTTGTTTTTCGACGGTCAGCGCGTGGTGCCGCAGCGTTTGACCGAGGCCGGCTACACCTTCCGCTATCCAACCCTCGACGCCGCTCTGCGCGATCTGACCTGAGGATCGCTCATGAGCAAGCCGTTGATGTACCTGCTGGCCGGCAACGGCAGCGCCGCCGATTGGTGGGACGACGCACTGCCGCACTTTCAGCGCTACGACGTGGTGCCGCTGGAGTTGCCGGGCTTCGGCGCCAATCCGCAACCGCCCTGCGAGGATCTGGCGGACTACGCGCAGACCTTGCTGGCGATGACGCAGAAGGGCAGCGCGATCATGGCGGTCGGGGTCAATGCGTTGCTGGTGTTGCATGCGCTGCAACGCCGGCCCGGACACTTTTCCCGCAGCGTTTTGCTGGCGCCAGTCGGTGCGTTTCTGTGGCAGCGGCGCTTGCCGGCACTGATGTCGCCACTGCCGATCCGCAAAACCATTCACTGGTTGCTGTCGAACAAACCCAAGCTGTTTGCGCACAAGTTCTCCAGGCAGACCTGGACGCCTGCGCAGTATCAGCGCATGGGCGCCGGTTATGCGCGTTGCCGAGCTTTTGTGCCGCATTGGGATCTGGTTCGCGCGGACACGGCGTTGCCGCTGCTCGAGTGGATCACTGATCCGGTCGAACTGGTCTGGGGCGATCAGGACGCCGTGCTCGGCATCGAACAAGCCGCCGCTTGGTCGGCGATTCTGGCCCGCGCGGATCTGACCATCAGCCTGAAAACCGGTTGGGGGCACTACCCGTGGATCGATTCGCCCGCCGAATTCGCCGCGTGGCTGGAGTCGGGCGAGCGCGGTTTTGTCGCGCACACCAAGGGCGGGCGTTTGCGCTTGGCTGAACTGGCGCGGCAACCAGTGCCGGCGGCGCTGACCCTCAACGATTGCAACGATCCGCGTATGTCAGCCTTTCTTGCTGCGCAGCCCGATGTGACCTGGGCGGTGCGCTCCTCCAGTTACGGCGAGGATCAGGCCGATTCGGCGAATGCTGGTTTGAGCACAACCTATTTGCGCGAGCCGACCGCCAATGTGCCGAAACGCATCGCCGAATTGATGGCCGAAGGCGTCGAGGAAGTGGTGGTGCAGCGCTTCATTATGCCAACGGTGTCGGGCATCGCATTTGTCCGGCATCTATCGGTAGAACTGGAGTGGGTAGAAGGGCATCTGGAATCGCTGGCCGATGGTCGCGTCAGCCCCTCGCGGGCAACGCTGTCGCGACTCGGCGATGCTTGGCGCAGCGGCACGTTCACGCCATGCCACGGACTGACCGAAGACTTGCTCTGGCGCTTTCTGCAAGACGTGTTGCGCGTATTCCACTACGTGCCCGGCGACGTCGAATGGGCCTGGGACGGCGCACAATTGTGGCTGCTGCAATACCGGCCGATCAGCGACTACGGCTGGCGCCGGCACCTGACCGCCGCGAACATCGCCGAGATCCTGCCGCCGCAACCGAGCGCACTGGTGGAATACGCCCAGCGTCGAGCCGCCGCGAGCATCCCGGCGATCATGGCGCGTTGGGATGCGCGGGTGCTGCAGGACAACGAGCCGTTCACTGCGGTGTTCGGCGGCGCGTCCTACATCAACAACGACCTTTTCCTCGCCCGACTCGCCGACTGGGGCATCAGCTCGAATAATTACGCCGGTGAGGTCGGTGGCGCAACTCCGCATCTGCCGTGGCAACCGATGAAGATGCTGCGTTCTTTGCCGTTATTTTTGCGTATGCAGCGCGAGGCTCGGGGCCATTTGCTGAACCTTGAACACGGCTTGCAGCGCTTCGATCAGGAACTGGCCGAACTCGTCGCGCAACATGCCGATGGCCAACAACTGGCGGACTGGTTCACCCGGTTTTACGTGTTCGTGGTGCAAGGCAATCTGTGCATCGCCACGGCACTGGCCAGCAGCGGCGGTGACGCACTGGGCCGCCCGCCGACGGCTTACGACAACCTTGAAAACAGTCCGCATCGATTGCCGTGGGAGACCGATCCGGCCACTCCTCGACCTACGGCGACTGAGCTGCCGTTACAGGCATTCCCGCAATGGCCAGGGCTGATCCGCCTCGCGCACTCGACTGGCCTGCCGGGCCTGCGCGGTTATTACCTGCAAGTGCGCGAGTGGTACCGCGACAACCTGATGCGCATTTTCTTCCGCCTGCATCACGCCATGCCACTGTCCGACCGCGAACACTGGTTTGCACCGCATCCGGATGTGCGGACGCGCGATGGTAGCTTCTGGCAGGACGGTCGCGAAGGTGCGGAGCAGGCCACCGGGTTCATGATTTATCCGGGGCAGGTGCAGGGCATTCTGGGCGAGGATATTTTGCTTGAAGACACCCTCGATCCGGGGCGGCACGCGCATTACCAAACCGCGCGGGCGGTGATTGCACGGATGGGTGGGCGGCTGTCGCATGGCTCGACTCTGTTGCGCGAATTGCGAAAGCCGTCGGCGGTGATGCCACAGGTGGATCCGGCGTGGGTGGGGTGTGAGGTGTTGTATCGGGATGGTGACTTGGAATTGATCAATTCGAAGGGCGTGAAGTGAAACTACTGTTGTTCTGATGAGTTGGCTGCCGCGGGCAGCGTTTACTTCCTCGGATTTGTCTTCCGGCATGGCTTTTGCTGGCGGAGCAGCATTCACGGATTTCAACGACACGCCAGTTTTCACTGGCCCCAACCATGAAGCTGGCTCCGTAAGAAAACGGCATCCCGATACCTAGATCAGGCACGGGTGAGATCCCTGCAAAGCGAGATCCACTTCACCGGCATTACATTTTTCACAGGCTGTGCTGCGGCGGCAGCTCCATTTGCGTCGAAATGCTGGACGCTCAGACTGTGGAGTCGTTGGCGGACTGTCGAATGCCCAAGACGGCCACACCCTCGGTACGTTCTACCGGCCCGATATTCGCTTGTCCACCGTATCTGGCATCACGCTCCACCGCGACGAAAACGGCCAAGAGAATGTATTGGAAATCAGCAAAAGGGTCGGTGCAACGGTTTAATGGGCGGTGAGTTCTGCTGATGATGAAACATGCGAAAATATGCCGCTTGATTAAGGGTAATCTGATATGCCGGTATCGCCGTCAGCTAGAGTCTTTTGGATAGTGCTGGGAAAAATTCTGTAGCAAAGTCCCCAAGTTCCAACGCTGAAGCATTTGGGTTCATATAGGTTGTGCGAAGCCATTAATAAAAAAGGCACCTAAGTGCCTTTTAGTTTCCGATTTGTAATTGTTACTTGTTTCTTGAAGGCAACCCCATCATCCAGCGAACCATATCGCCAATCAAGGGGTAGATATCGTTATGCTTTGAACCAAAACGCATGTGCTCACCTTGGAATGAACCAATATCGCGGTTAACTGATGAATCATCCTTGGGTAAATAATTGGCAGCACCATCAATACCAGCATCCACCCGTTCTTGTTCTGTCATGGTGTAATACTGCCATACTGGATTGCTATGGCTGAAATCTATTTCAGAAAGCTCATCATAAAACTTATCAATTAACTCCTTGCTGTTTTCCGGTTTTCGATTGCTGAAAGCCAAATCAAAAACTATTTTTGCCAAAGCTTTCAAAACCACCGGCTGGGCAACTACAGTGGTCAGCTTTGAGTGTTCTTGACCAAAGCCGGGGATGGCAGAGACTTCTTCCCAAAATCTGTCTGTGACTTCTGTTTTATCAATTACCTCACTTGCTTTAGCCCCTGAAATATTGGATTTATTCAGGAAAAGCCTTGCATTTACGGCGACGAGATCCTTTCGTGAAATTGCTCCACTATCATTGGCCCAGTCAGTCTGATCTTTCTCTTCTACCTTCATTCCCAATTTATCAATCAAATTTTCCTTGATGTAAAGATTGACTGGGTTTGAGTTGTCGAATTGAAGAGCTAAGCTAGTGTCTACCTTTTTTCCTAGACGATTCAAATCATGGAAAAGCTGACGTTCTTGGTCAATATTTAGTCCGAGGTGAACTTCGAGAGAGACAGTGCAAAATGTTCTGGCAACAGAAAAACATTCTTGCCACAGTTCAAGTTCACCTGATGAGCACTCTCCTCCTTGGTAGAGACTCCCTTTTTTTGGGTAAGCTTTATTTTGAGTAACATCTCTTAAGAAGCTAAACACCATCTCCATGCCTTGTCGACGATGCTGACCATCAACTACCCAAAGTACATGGCGCTGAGAAAGATAAACTTTAAAGGAGGCAATTTCTTCATTCGACTTTAGTGCAATTCCGTTGATGTCACCACCAGCTGGATTACATTCACGAATGTTAACTACAACTGGTTGAAGGGACATATACGGTTGTTTACCAATATCTGTCTGTACTTTTAAAAAAATTTCAGGTACTGGTTTGTTATCAATCAGCCGTTTACTGATTGCAGAGCTGACTAGACCTTTAAGCACGTAACTTGCAAGTTTTTGAGCATGCACTGGATCTAGTTTTCGCTGGGCAAGCTGATCACCGTCTCGCGCAGGATCGTTAGCGACAGCTGAGAGCTGATAGAACTCATACATAGGAACATTCATAGTGAATGTTCGAAAGCCCAAATTGTGCCCAATAAACACTTTTACAGGCTTTTCTGAGCTGTCTCCAACGCTGACTAGGGCATCGAGGCCTGAAAGAGGGGTTGGTGCTCCGTTTGAATTTGCTGGGTACATTTTTTTCTCCTGGTTATTTGTTGTGCCAGGGAAATATACAAAACATCCCTGGGAACATCAATCGATATCCCAGGATTTAAAGCTATTGCTCCAGGGATATTTGATAGATTTTTCCTATAAAGCCTGTGTATGTCATTTTTGTGAGAACGGCCGTGTATTGTAAAAGCAACCAAGCCGTCGATCCGGAGTTAGAAAATCTGGCAATCTACGTGAGGCTCACAGACATTGCCTCGTATCGAAAGATGAAAGGCATTTTTCGTTTTGATGTGCATCGGAAGTGATCCCGCATCCAGGCTAGCCTGTTCCCGGTTTCGCAGAAAAAATGTTCTCCAGGATCACCTCGCTCGAGTCATTAACCTGAATATTCCAAGCTGGACTTGGTGAATTTGGACTTCTGTAAGGTGTTGCCTAGATGCCCATTGATCTACTAAAACTTTATCTATAGCTCTTTTAGTGGAATTGCTGTCGCTTCGCTTCGAAGCCAAATACCAGTGCAGTATCGAAGTAAAAGGGCAGATCAGAGAGCAGAACCCGAAACCATCATCGAGTGTTTTTTCTGGCACAAAAGCAAACGCCCCGCATAAATTGGGGCGTTTAGCGGGCGAGCACTCCAGTGCGTTTGCGGAGTCAGTAGTGCCCCCTTTATCTAATCAACGTACCTTCGTGGGTTAGCCGGAGAGGGCTCGCGCCTCAATATGATCCAGCGCTCCTTCCACCATCAAATGAACACCATCTGCCATTCTACTCAGTGCTAATGCAACTGAGCGGCGTGAGCCATCAATGTCATCGGCTAAATCTGCAGCGATGGCGCTAATGGATAGCAAGTCTTCCGAGGCATTGGCCAGGAGAGCCTCGGTGTCGATATCGTCGCACACACTGAAAAGGCTGCCCTCACGGCGTTTGAGTGGCTTTTTGGTATGAGTGGGGAAGTAGTGAGTGAACGCTCGCTCTGCGGCTTCTTTGTCGAGGGCTACTTCGTCTACGGGGTCGGAGGGCGAAATTTCAGCTGTTACGGGGGGATTGGGTGTTGGTTTGATCATTCGGTCTTACTCCAGATTTAGGAGCCGACACCGTTTCGCTCGCACTTCGAAAGTGGTGGCAGCTGTGCATAGGTGTGCAAGACCGGTGGAGTCACCCGGCAGGCCCGAAGGCCTCCCATACACAGCAGCCATAACGAGTCGCGAGCATAGGAAAACGCTCGGTGAATTGCCATAACCAATGTGCACTCCAACGGACTTGCACGTCCGGCCACCGATTTTTCGGTGACTTACTAAGCGTATCGATGAACCTTCAACTCGCCTAGTTCACGCATGCCGCCGCGCTTTGCGGGAAATTTCCTAAGGAGTTGCAGGGGGGAAGATCAAAAGATCGCAGCCTTCGGCGGCTCCTACAGGGTTGTGTTTCAACAGGTGTAGGAAAGGTGAAGGGTGAGACGCGGAGCGTCTCGGGATGCATTCTCACGCGGAGCGTGGGAACGATCATAGGCGGAGTTGGGAATCGTGACTTGGCGGTCATCGTGCGGGAAATTGGCTGCATCATCTTCCAATAACGTCAGATACTGGCGTTATCGTCCGAATCCCTTACACTGCCCCGGCCGTTCATTTTCCTTTTGAGGCTGTGCGCATGAAATTTCGTTTTCTTCTTTGGATGATGGGTTTGTTGATGGGTAAGGCCAGCCGGACAAATCCTGCGTTCCAGCAGCAGTTGGGTGACAAGGATCTGGTGTTTCAGCTGCAGACGCTGGACGGGAAAGTGGCGCGGCATTTTGTGGTCAAGGATCAGCGCATCACCAGCAAGTCTGGCGTGGTGGCGGAGCCGGCGTTTGCGATTGCGTTTAAAGATGCCGGTTATGGCTTTGCGACGATGCAGGCGAAGAACAAGCAACTGGCGTTTATGCAGGGGATTCAGGACAAGTCGATTCAGCTGAAGGGCAATCCGGCGCTGGTGATGTGGTTTCAGGGGTTGATGAAGTATTTGGTGCCGAGGAAGGCTAAGCCTAAGGCTTGAGCCTTTGGTGACGCGGAGCGTCACGGGATGCATTCCCACGCGGAGCGTGGGAACGATCAGGGGCGGTCTGATAGATTGAGTTGGATTTTTCGCGAGCAGGCTCGCTCCCACAGGGGTTTGTGTAAATCCTTGGGGGAGCGGGCCTGTTTTGTTTAGCCCTGGCTGAATTGCGAAGCCAGTTCGCGCAGCAGGACTTCGGCTTCGAGGACTTTGCTGACGACGTCGTTGGCTTTTTCGCGGGTCAGGCCAACGCGTTCGAGCAGGGCGTCTGGAATGTCTTCATCCGGGCCCGAACCGATCCCGCGTCCACGCAGTAGGCGTACGGCCAGGCAGACAAGGTTCGGGTATTCAGCGTAGGCGCCGTCATAACTCGGATCGTGCTGGAAGCGCAGCGCGGTGGCCAGTTCGTCCGGCATGTCCCAGTAGCGCATCAGCCACGAGCCGATCTGTTCACGGCTGATACCGAGCAGGTGTTGCTCGATGTAGCTGTGGCACAGGTGCGGGTTGACCTCCAGGTGGCGGCAGATCAGCGAGAAGTGCGGCGGAAAGACGTGGGCCAGCAGCAGATAAC
Source organism: Pseudomonas sp. 18058 (assembly GCF_902706155.1). Classification (NCBI taxonomy): domain Bacteria; kingdom Pseudomonadati; phylum Pseudomonadota; class Gammaproteobacteria; order Pseudomonadales; family Pseudomonadaceae; genus Pseudomonas; species Pseudomonas sp. 18058. The sequence continues at coordinate 7,620 of NZ_CACSJY010000030.1, read as the reverse complement.
CGAAGTTGTGCAGCAGACCGGCGAGGTAGGTCAGGCCGGCTTCCGGGCGCTGGGCGCGCGGCATGGCGCGGGTCAGGCCTTCGATGACGGCGGCGGTGTAGATCGATTGCTGCCAGTACGGCGTCGAGTGTTGCGGATGGTCTTTGGGCAGGCTCAGGGTCTTGCCGAGGGCCAGGCCCAGCGCCAAGTTGATCACCAGATCGAAACCGAGCACGCGGACGATCGCGTCTTCTACCGAGCGAATCTTGCCCGGCGAGGCGTAGTACGGCGACGCCGCCCAGCTCACCACTTGTGCGGCCAGCGCCGGGTCGGTTTCAACGACGCCGGTGATGTCGTCGATGGTGGCGTTGGGGTCGACGCGCAGCTTGATGATTTTTTGCGCGGTTTCGGCCAGCGGCGGAATCTCGATGGTCGCTTCCAGGCGCTGCTGAATGCGCCGTGCGGTAAACGCTTGCACGGCCTGGGTGATTTCCTCGCGGTCATCGTCCGGGCGGTCGAGGTTCGGGCGGATGCTGTTCAGCGCTTCGCCGAAGTTGGCGGCGCTGGCCTTGGTCAGCATGCTTTTGAAGGCTTCGCTGGTGATTTCCAGCAACACGCCCGGCTCACCGGAGTTGATCAGCAGCTTCGGCTCGCGCAGCAGGCTTTCTTCGTAGAGGCACGGCGAACTGGTCAGTGCCGGCAGGCCTGGCAGCAGGCTCAGGCTGTGTTTGCCGAGCATCTTTTGCAGGCGCTCGGTCGACACGGCGGTCAGGCGACGGCCCGTCAGTTCGGCGAGGCGATTGAGGTCGAGCAACTGGCTCTGCGGAAACAGCACCATCAGCGCGCCGACAGCGTCGTCCAGCAACACGGCTTGTACTTTGCGCGAGGCATTGAGGCCGTGGTGGTCGAGCACTTCTTCGTAGGCGATCCCGAGCTTGTCCAGCAGCAGCCGAATGACAGACGGCGCGTGCGGGGATTCGGGGGCGAGAGCGGCTTCGGTCATGGTCTGTATCCGTTTTTGAAACAATGGCAGGAGTATAACCAGCTTGGTCAGAACGAGCTGTCAGAAACTGCGACGGTGCTCACACTTGGCCGTATTGCTGCCCGTGGCGCAACCAGCGGTCAAGCAAGGGGCTGACGTGGGTCGGCCAGCGTTCCAGCAGCGCTTGCGCCGCGTCACGAACGGCGGGCAATAAGTCGGCGTCGCGCATCAGATCCGCGACCTTGAATTGCAGCAATCCGGTCTGGCGGGTGCCGAGCATTTCACCGGGGCCGCGCAGTTCGAGGTCTTTTTCGGCGATGACGAAACCGTCGTTGGTCTCACGCATGATGCCCAGACGCTGGCGACCGATCTGCGACAGCGGCGGATGGTAAAGCAGCACGCAATGGCTGGCGGCGCTGCCCCGACCGACACGGCCGCGTAACTGGTGCAGTTGCGCGAGGCCGAGGCGCTCGGGGTTTTCGATGATCATCAGGCTGGCGTTGGGTACGTCTACACCGACTTCGATCACCGTGGTCGCGACCAGCAGTTGCAGGTTACCGGCCTTGAATTCGGCCATGACGGCGGCCTTCTCGACGGGTTTCATGCGCCCGTGGATCAGCCCGACTTTCAGTTCGCCGAGCGCAAGAGTGAGGTCTTCGAAGGTGGTTTCGGCGGCCTGACAGGTCAGCTCTTCCGACTCTTCGATCAGCGTGCACACCCAATAGGCCTGACGGCCCTCGGCGCAGGCACCGCGCACGCGCTCGATGACTTCGACGCGGCGGGTGTCGGTAACCAGCACGGTGTTGACCGGGGTTCGACCCGGCGGCAGTTCGTCGAGGATCGAGGTGTCGAGGTCGGCGTAGGCGCTCATCGCCAGTGTGCGTGGAATTGGTGTCGCGGTCATGATCAGTTGATGCGGACACATGCGCCCACCGACGCCTTTCTGCCGCAGCGCCAGACGTTGCTGCACACCGAAGCGATGCTGTTCGTCGATGATCACCAGCGCTAGATTCTTGAATTTAACTTCGTCTTGGAACAGCGCGTGGGTGCCGACCACCATCGGTGTGCCACTGGCGATCTGTTCCAGCGCGGCGACGCGGTTCTTGCCCTTGAGCTTGCCGGCCAGCCACGCCACTTCAATGCCCAGCGGTTCGAGCCAGCGCTTGAAGGTGATGAAGTGTTGTTCGGCGAGAATCTCGGTCGGCGCCATCAGCGCGACTTGATAACCGGCTTCCAGCGCTTGCAGAGCGGCGAGGGCGGCGACCACGGTTTTACCCGCGCCGACGTCACCCTGAATCAGCCGCAGCATCGGTTCGTGCTGACTGAGGTCGTAGGCGATTTCGTTGCCGACGCGCTGTTGGGCGCCGGTCGGGTTGAAGCCAAGATTCGCCAGATATTTCGGCGGCAGCTTTTTCGCTTTCGGCATCGCCGGCGCGCGCAACGAGCGCATGCTTTCGCGCAGACGTTGTTGCGACAGTTGATGCGTCAGCAGCTCTTCGAAGGCCAGACGATGCTGCGCCCAGTGATGACCGAGGGCGAGTTCGTCGACGTCGGCATCGGCGGGCGGATTGTGCAGGTAGCGGATCGCATCGGCCAGCGGTGCGAGTTGATAGTCGCGCGCCAGTTCGGTCGGCAGCCAGTCGGGCAGGGTGTCGGGCTTGAGCATCGTCAGCGTCTGCATGCACAGTTGACGCAGACGCGCTTGGGTCAGGCCTTCGGTCAGCGGATAAACCGGGGTCAGGGTTTCATCCACTGGCGGCGGTTCGTCGCCGGTGATGGCGCGATATTCCGGGTGGTAGATTTCCAGACCTGAGGCGCCGGGCCGGGCTTCGCCGTAGCAGCGAATCCGCGTGCCGCGTTTGAGGCCTTCTTTCTGCGCGTTGCTGAAATGGTAGAAGCGCAGGCTCAAGCCGCCGGTGCCGTCCTGCATGCGCACGACGAGGCTGCGACGGCGGCCCATGACCACGTCGGCGCCGCTGACGGTGCCTTCGACCACGGCGTCCTGACCCGGTCGCAAATGGCCGATTGGCACCACGCGGGTACGATCCTGATAACGCAGCGGTAGATGAAACAGTACGTCCTGGAGATTTTCCAGACCGACCTTGGCCAATTTCTCGGCCATGGCTTCACCGACACCCTTGAGTGCCGTCACCGACACTTGCGACAGCTCAGTCATGACGCTCGCTTAACCGGCCGTAACCGGTGTCGCTGGCTTGGCCACCGAGCACAGGCGAATGGAGTCGGCGAGGATTTCGATGGCTTTCGGCCGTGGGAAACTCGCACGCCAGGCGATGGCCACGGTGCGGAACGGCACCGGTGGCGACAGCGGACGCACTGCGATCACGCCGGGGGCGTAGTGATGGCTGTCAACAGCCGACAACGGCAGGATCGAGATGCCCAGACCGGACGCGACCATGTGGCGAATGGTTTCCAGCGAACTGGATTCGACCGTGGTGTGCTTGGCGCCGTCGCCGCCCTTGGTCAGGGTCGGGCAGGCTTCGAGTACCTGATCGCGGAAGCAGTGACCTTCGCCGAGCAGCAGCAGGCTCTTGTCGTTGAGCAGGCCGGCGTCGATGGTTTCTTTTTTCGTCCACGGGTGCTGGGCCGGCATGAGCACGTAGAACGGCTCGTCGTACAGTGGCAGGGTCAGCACGTCGGCTTCGTTGAACGGCAGGGCGATAATGATCGCGTCGAGTTCGCCGTTGCGCAGTTTGTCGCGCAGCACGTGGGTGAAGTTTTCTTCGATGTACAACGGCATCTGCGGGGCGACCCGGTGCAGTTGTGGAATCAGGTGCGGGAACAGGTACGGGCCGACGGTGTAGATCGCGCCGACTTTCAGCGGTGCGGTCAGCTGATTCTTGCCGGCCTGGGCCAGTTCGCGGATGCCTTGGGCTTGCTCAAGAACTTTCTGCGCCTGGGCGACGATGCCTTCGCCGACCGGGGTCACGCGCACGGCGCTCTTGCTGCGCTCGAAAATCAGCACACCGAGTTCGTCTTCAAGTTTCTTCACGCCCACCGATAGGGTCGGCTGGCTGACGTGGCATTTCTCGGCCGCGTGGCCGAAATGCTGCTCTTGGGCGAGGGTAACGATGTAGCGTAATTCTGTGAGGGTCATAGCAAAGCGTCCATGAAGATGCGGGCCAAGCATACCGGCTGCAATCGATAGACGCACGTTATCAGACTGAGGGCGACATGCGACACCGGGCAATGTCGGTTTGCCGCTGGCAGATATGCAAAAGGCACCTTTCGGTGCCTTTTGGGCTTTGCGCAGACCTTGTAGGAGCCGAGCTTGCTCGCGAAGGCAGCGTGTCAGTCAGTACATCTTTCTCTGACACATCGCTTTCGCGAGCAAGCTCAGCTCCTACAGACCGCGTTAACGGCGGCGTTCGAGGGAATAAACAAACGGTGCAACAATTTCGATCGAGCCGTTGTTCAGCATGTCAGCCGGTGGCTTGGGTAGCGGTTGTGCGCGGCGGATCATTTCCAGGGTAGCCCGGTCAAGATCAGCATTGCCAGAGCGGCCCACCAGTTCGAACGACAGCACGTTACCTTCGGCATCCACCACGAAACGCAAACGGTTCAAGCCTTCCTTGCCCCGTGCCTGAGCACTGGCCGGGTACTTTTTGTACTTGGCCAAATGCGCGAGCAGGGTGCCTTGCCAGCTGGCTTTGGCAGCCATCTGGGCCGGCGACGGGCCTGGCGCAGGCTGGGCGGATTTCTCCGTCGGTGCCTGAGTCGGCTGGGTGTCGGCCGGTTTTTCCTCGGAAGGTTTTTCCTTCGGCGGATCGGGCAGCTTCTTCTCGACCGGCTTCGGCGGTTTAGGCTTGGGCTTCGGTTTAGGTTTCTGCACCGCGATTTCAGCTTTCGGGGCTTCGGCCAGTTTCGGAATCGGCAACTCTTCAACCGGAGCCGGTGGCTGCGGCGGTGTGACGACTTTCGGCGGAGCAGGCGGTGGCGGGGCCGGAACCGGGGCCAGCTCGACCATCATTGCCTGCGGCGGCAATTCGATGGGCGGGCGGGCGGTCCAGTTCAGCGCCAGCGCGATGGCCAGCGCATGAACGCCCAGCACCACGGCCAGGCTACCGCTGTAACGCGTCAGCTTATGGCGCGTCGTGATCATTTCTTGGCTGCCGTCTCAAGTCCTACCAGGCCGACCTTCAGGTAACCGGCGGAACGCAGGTTATCCATCACGCTCATCAGGTCGCCGTAATCCACGCCTTTGTCAGCCTGGAAGAAGATGGTGGTGTCTTTCTTGCCCTTGGTTCTGGCGTCGAGTGTGGCGCCCAGTGCTTCGGGCTTCACTTCGTCTTCGCCGAGGAACAGGCGCTGATCAGCTTTTACGCTGAGGAACACCGGTTTCTCTGGCCGCGGCGCCGGTTTGGCGGTCGAGGCAGGCAGGTCGACTTTGATGTCCACGGTGGCCAACGGAGCGGCCACCATGAAGATGATCAACAGCACCAGCATCACGTCGATAAACGGCGTGACGTTGATTTCGTGGTTCTCGGCCAGATCGTCGTCTGCGCCTTCTTTCAAATGCAGGCCCATGGCCGATTACCCCACTTTAACCATGTGCGGCTGCGAGCTGCGCTCAGGCTGGTGGTCGAGGTCGCGGCTGACCAGCAACAGGACTTCTGCCGAAGCATCGGAAACCTGCGCCTTGTAACCGGCGATCGAGCGGGCGAAGACGTTGTAGATCACAACCGCTGGAATCGCTGCAACCAGACCCAGTGCGGTGGCCAGCAGCGCTTCGGCGATACCTGGCGCCACAACGGCGAGGTTGGTGGTCTGGGTTTTGGCGATGCCGATGAAGGAGTTCATGATGCCCCACACGGTACCGAACAGACCGACAAACGGCGCGGTGGAACCGATGGTGGCGAGGACGCCGGTGCCGCTGCTCATGTTGCGACCGCAGGCTGCAACCAGACGCTCAAGACGGAAGCTGACGCGTTCCTTGATACCTTCTTTCTCGCGGCTGTTGACCGACAGGCGCATCTCTTCGAGCGCGTCGTGCACCAGCAGGTTGGCGAGGGTGCCTTCCTTGCCGGCCGTGGCGCTGGCTTCTTTAAGGGTGGTGGCTTTCTTCAGGGCGGCGATTTCGCCACGCAGACGACGCTTGGCGCCCATCAGCTCAAAGCCTTTGGCGATCCAGATGGTCCAGGTGATGATGGAAGCGATGGCCAGACCGATCATCACGATTTTCACGATGATGTCGGCGTTCTGGTACATGCCCCACGGCGACAGGTCGTGGGCCATGCCCAGCGTGTTGTCGGCTTCGAGAACTTCAGGAACGTCGGCAGCGTCTACCGCTTGCACTGGATCGGTTGCAGTCGGTGCGGCAGCCGGGGCGGTGGCAGGCGCGTCAGCCGCAGGTGCGTGCTGTTCGGTCGCGGCCGGTGCGGCTGGCGCTTGCGCGTCGGCGAAGGCGGCGGTCGGTGCCAGCATCAGGCTGAGCAGCAGAGCCGCCACTGCGCTCCAGGCGCGAGGTCGTTGGGTTGGCGAAGCGGGGATTTGATTACGTGTCATGCTGGCCGGACCTGAGATAGAAAAACGATGATGCTCTTCCAGGCCTCGTGAGGCCGAGAACAAAAGTGGCAGGCATTATTGCAAGTAATTCTTGTTAACAAAAGTAATAGAGTATCTTTTTTTCCTTGATTGCTAGCCGCTCGTCACTCGCCGGGCCTAGTCTGTCGCTTTCCGATGGGAGTTTTCTGATGTCTGCGCCTTCTGTTCTGATTGCCGGTTGTGGCGATATTGGTAGTCGTCTGGCCACGCAATTGCTGGCCGCTGGCTGGGAAGTCCATGGCTTGCGCCGGGATGTGTCACGTCTGCCTGAGGGTGTCATTGGTGTTGCCGGGGATCTCTTTAATGAAGATTGCCCGGACACCTGGCCGATCGGTGCGGTGGATTACCTGGTGTATTGCGCTGCTGCGACCAATCACGATGAAGCCGGGTACCGCGCGGCTTACGTGCAGGGTTTGCAGAATGTGTTGAGCTGGCTGGATGACTACGGACAGGTGCCGGAGCGGCTGTTGTTTGTATCCAGCAGCAGTGTTTATGGGCAGATGGATGGCGAGTGGGTGGACGAGACCTCAGCGACAGTGGCCAGCGGTTTCTCCGGACGGTTGATGCTTGAGGCTGAGCAAGTCGCGCTCAAAAGCGGTATCCCGGCGAGCATCCTGCGCCTGACCGGTATTTACGGCCCTGGCCGCGAGCGTCTGCTGACGCAAGTTCGCGAGGGTTATCGCGTCGCCGTCGAGCCACCGCTGTATGGCAATCGCATTCACGCGGACGACGCGGCGGGTCTGCTGAAGTTTTTGCTCGAGGCGGATCGGCAGGGGACTGCGCTGGAAAGCATCTACATCGGCGTCGACGATGCACCGGCACCGTTGGCCGAAGTGGTCGACTGGTTGCGCGAGTATCTGGGCGTAACCGAGTGGGCAGATGAGGCGAGTGTGCGGCGTACTGGCAGCAAGCGCTGCAGCAATGCCCGGGCAAAGGCCCTCGGCTGGACGCCAACATACCCAAGCTACCGCGAAGGCTGCGATCTTTTCAGCGGTTTACTGTTTCTCGAGCAACCACTTGCGAGCACCCGGTGTGAACTGCGGCTGTTCATCCGCCAGCGCGGAGTTCACCGCTTGCAGGATTTCCAGCTCTTTGCC
>NZ_CACSJY010000029.1:0-80881 GCF_902706155.1 Pseudomonas sp. 18058 | reverse complement strand
GCGCCGGGTCAGTCAATGCACATATCGACTGACCCACCGCTTTCGCGAGCAAGCCCGCTCCCACAGGGGATCTCACTCCGGTTGTGCGACGGCGTATTGCCGTAAAGACGCAGGCTCCAGCCGAATCATCCGCTTCATCTTCCACTCAAACGCCAACGTCAAACTCACCGCCGCGCACGCCAACCCCAGCGCCAATCCCCACCAGACGCCCGTCGGCCCCCAGTTCAAGTGGAATGCCATCCACCACGCCGCTGGCGCGCCAATCAGCCAATAACAGCCGAGCCCGACCAGAAACGTGGTCTTCGCATCCTTGAGCCCGCGAATACAGCCCATGGCAATCGTCTGCGTGCCGTCGAACAGCTCGAACCATGCCGCCACGGCCAGCAGGCTCACCGCCAGACGAACGACCTCGGCAAACGCCGGATCGTTGTGATCGAGGAACAACCCGACCAATTGATTCGGCAAGAACCAGAACACCATCGCAAAGCCGAGCATCACTACCGCACCAAAGACGATCCCGACCCGGCCCGACATCCGTGCATCGAGCAATTGCCCGGCGCCGTAATGCTGGCCGATGCGCATGGTGATCGCATAAGACATCCCCGCCGGCACCATGAACGCCACCGAAACAATTTGCAGAGCAATCTGATGCGCGCCGAGTTGCGTGCTGCCCATGGTGCCCATGCACAGTGCTGCGAAGGCGAACAATCCAACCTCCACCGCGTAGGTGCCGCCAATCGGCAGGCCGAGGCGCCAGAGTTCTTTAAGGTACTGGCGGTTCGGCCGCGATAACCCTGCGCGCAGCGGATAAGCGTCATACGCCGGGTGCCGACGAATGTGCCAGGCCAACCCCAGCGCCATGCAGTTGGCGACAATCGCCGTGACCAGACCGATGCCCATCAGACCCATTTTCGGCAGACCGAACATGCCAGTGATCAGCGCGTAATTGAGCAGGAAATTGGCCACGGTGCCGGCCAGACTGATGACCATCACCGGTGTCGCCCGACCAATTGCACTGGTGAAACCGCGCAGGGCCATAAAGCTCAGGTAGCCGGGCAGGGCGAACGGCAGGGCGATCAGGAATTGCCCGGCGGCGTTGACGTTGGTTTCGGTCTGGCCGAACAACAGCAACACCGGTTTCAGGTTCCACAGCAGCAAACCGGCGCCCAGCGCCATCAGCCACGCCAGCCACAATCCGGCCTGGGTCAGACGGGCCGCGCCAATGATGTCGCCCGCACCTTTGCGAATCGCTACCAAGGTGCCGACTGCGGCAATCACACCGATGCAGAAGATCGACACGAAAGAATAGGTTGCTGCACCCAGCCCGCCGCCGGCCAGCGCTTCGGGACTGAGGCGCGCCATCATCAAAGTGTCGGTCAGCACCATCAACATGTGCGCCAACTGTGAAGCGATCAACGGCCCAGCCAGCCGCAGAATGGCCCAGAGTTCAGTACGCACAGGATGCTGCATGGGTATCACCACTCAATTTTCAGAGGGAACAAGAGACCGTCGATTCTCGGCGCTTGGCAGGCATTGCACAAAGGGATAAAAAGGATGGGTGGCATGACTAAAACTCATCCTGAACAAATTCCGCTCATTTCGCTGCATCCCGCCACTGGAGCTTTGTGCATGGCCCGTCGACTTCCTCCGTTGTATGCCCTGCGCGCATTTGAAGCGGCGGCGCGACATAGCTCGTTCACCCGGGCGGCGGAAGAACTGTCGATCACCCAGAGCGCGGTGAGTCGGCATATTCGTACGCTGGAAGAGCATTTTGCCTGCCGCTTGTTTCACCGCAGCGGCCGCAATCTGCAACTGACTGAAGCGGCGCGGCTGCTGTTGCCAGGGATTCGCGAAGGTTTCACGGCGCTGGAGCGCGCCTGCAACACCTTGCGTGCCGAGGACGACATCCTGCGCATGAAAGCCCCGTCGACCCTGACCATGCGTTGGCTGTTGGCGCGGCTCAGTCGGTTCCGCCATTTGCAGCCGGGCAACGAGGTGCAACTGACCAGTGCGTGGATGGATGTCGATTCGGTGGACTTCAACGATGAGCCTTTTGATTGCGCCGTGTTGCTCAGCGACGGCCATTTCCCTCCTGACTGGGAGGCGAGTTTGCTGTTTCCCGAAGAACTGATCCCGGTCGGCGCGCCGAATTCGCTCAATGATCAACCGTGGGATCTTGATCGACTGGCAAACACCGAATTGCTCCACCCGACCCCGGATCGCCGCGACTGGCGCAGTTGGCTGGAGCACATGGGCTTGTCCGATCAGGTCTCGCTCAAGGGTGGGCAAGTGTTCGACACGCTCGAACTGGGCATGATCGCGGCGGCGCGCGGCTATGGCGTATCGATGGGCGATTTGTTGATGGTCGCCGAAGATGTTGCGCAAGGACGCTTGAGTCTGCCGTGGCCGACCGCCGTTGCCAGTGGCCTGGATTATTACCTGGTGTGGCCAAAAACCCGTCCAGGAGGTGAGCGTTTGCGCCGCCTCAGCGACTTTCTTCAAGGCGAAGTCCGCGCCATGGAACTGCCGGCCGTTGCGCGCTTGAGCTGAAACGTTCGAGCCGCCACAATGCCGGCCCCGTGCCATACCCTCGCACAGCGCTCAAGTATTCGGATTTACCGCCGACTATGAGCAAGTGGAACCGTCGTGCCGGTCTCCATGCTTCACCCCCATTATTAGAATTATTCCGAGCATCAGCTGCGATCAAGGAGGATCCGGTGGCTCGGCCAGGAGCTGTTCATGTCTCAACCTCGCGCTCGGATTGCCTCGCAGCTGGGCCTTGCCCTTGCTGTGATTCTGGCGGTCGTCATCAGTGGCAGTACGGTGTTCGCGTTGCGTTCGCTGGACACCGCGAACCTCGCCACCCGTGAAGAACATCTGGCCAGTGAGGCGCGGCTGCTGGCCGACCAACTGAGCACCTTCCACGGCACGTTGCGCGAAAGCACCCAGCGCCTCAGCGGGTTGTTCGAGAAGCGCTTCAGCAGCGGGTTGAGCCTTCATCCGGACGAGCCAGTGAGTGTTGCCGGCACCCAGACTCCGGGCCTGCATCTGGGCAGCGAAGTGCTGAACAACAACTTCAAGGAAGTCGACGAGTTCAAGCAGATGACCGCGGGCGTCGCCACGTTGTTCGTGCGCAGTGGCGAAGACTTCATCCGCGTCAGCACCTCGCTGACCAAACAGGACGGCAGCCGCGCCATTGGCACCTTGCTTGACCACGCCCATCCGGCCTACGCGAAGTTGATGGCCGGACAGGGTTATGTCGGCCGCGCCTTGCTGTTTGATCGTTCCTACATGACCCAATACACCCCGGTGCGCGATGGCAGCGGCAAAGTGATTGCGGTGCTGTTCGTCGGTTTCGATTACACCGATGCGCAGAACGCTCAGTTCGACAATCTCAAACGCTTCCGCATCGGTCAGACCGGCTCGCTGGCGTTGCTTGATGAGCAAAGCAAATGGCTGGTTCCACCAGCGAGCGTGCAGGCGCTGGATCAAGCAATTCCGCTGATCAAGGATCTGGCGAAATTGCCGGGCAAAGGCCAGTTCTGGGGCGACACGTCCGAAGATTTCTACAGCGTCGCGGTGCCGTTCGACGGCGGCCCGTGGTCGGTGGTGGCAAGCATGCCGAAAGCCGAGATTCGCGCAGTGACCTGGAGCGTCGGCACGCAACTGGCGATTGGCAGCCTGTTGGCGATGTTGCTGGCGGTCGGTTCGGCGATGTGGCTGCTGCGTTCGAAACTGCAACCGCTGGGTGATCTGGTGCGTCAGGCCGAAGCCTTGGGCGCCGGTGATCTGAGCGTGCGTCTGAATGTAGCGAGTAACGACGAAATCGGTCAGTTGTCGCGCGCGTTCAACCAGATGAGCCAGGCGCTGTCGACCATGGTTGAGCACATTCGCCGTTCCTCCGCGGAGGTCAACAGCCGAGCGCAGGCACTGTCCGGTTTGTCTGGCGGTGCTTATGAAGGCATGGAGCAGCAGTCCGGCGAAATCACCAGCATGGCCGGCGCGGTGGAAGAATTCAGCGCGACCTCGTTGAACATCGCCGACAACATGGGCGCGACCCAACGTCTGGCACAGGAAAACGCCCAGCAGACGCAGATTGGCCGCAGCTCGATGGAAGAAGCGTCGTCCTCGCTGGAGCAAATCGCTGGCGCCCTTAACAGCACCGCCACCGTGATCAACACCCTCGGTCAGCGCTCGCAGGAAATCGGCGGCATCGTTGGCGTGATCACCTCGATTGCCGAGCAGACCAATTTGCTGGCGCTCAACGCTGCAATTGAAGCGGCGCGTGCCGGTGAGCAAGGTCGCGGCTTTGCCGTGGTGGCGGATGAAGTGCGCAGCCTGGCTTCGCGTACCCGTCAGGCGACCGATGAAATCTCGGTGATGATCCACAGCATTCAGCAGGAAACCGGCAACGCGATCAGCACCATGGAGCAGGGCAATGTGCTGATGCAGGAAGGCTTGTCGCGTAATGCCAATGTCGCCTCGGCACTGGCGCGGATCGATGAGCAGAGCCGTTCTGCCGGGCAGCAGTTCGCCGCGATTACCACGGCGACTCAGGAGCAGAGCAGCACCGCGACGTTGTTGAGCAGCAATTTGCAGAGCATTGCGTTGGCCAACAGTGAGCAGCGTGAGGTTGTTTCGAATCTGGCGGTGACGGCTAAAGAGCTGGAAGGCTTGGCGGCGGACTTGCGTGCCGAGGTTGATCGGTTTCGTTGAGGTGCGCCTGAAATAGCTTTCGCGAGCAAGCTCGCTCCCACAGTTTCCAGGGTCGCTCACTAATCGTGTGAACAACCCAAAACCCTGTGGGAGCGAGCTTGCTCGCGATTGCATCACTGAAGATCTTCGGCAGAACATGCGATCTGTCGATCCAATACACTTGCTGAAACGTTTCCGCAGCGCTATACAAATGGCACAACTCCAATAAAGGCTGCTGCCATGACCCCGCTCAAACTCGCCGTCGCCCTCGGCGCATTCTCTGCTGCTTCCCACGCCATGGCCTGGGATTACGTCCTCCTCGATACCAACAAGTCCGCGCAAAACTGGAGCATCACCAGTGAGCAGCTCGGCGTGAAAACCGACAAACCCTTCTCCGTAAGCCTGCGTACCTTGCACGGGGGGCGGCAGGAAGGCGTCAGCATCGTCGATATCGATAACGGCACGATGAAACTCTCGGTTGTGCCGACCCGCGGCATGAATGTCTTGCAGGCCTCTGTCGGCAACGTGCGCATGGGTTGGGATTCGCCGGTCAAGGACGTGGTCAACCCGGCCTTCATCGAGCTCAACGGGCGCGGTGGTCTGGGCTGGCTGGAAGGTTTCAACGAGCTGGTCGCCCGCTGTGGTTACGAATGGGTTGGCCATCCCGGCATGGACAACGGTGAACTGCTGACCTTGCATGGCCGCGCCGCCAACATCCCGGCCAGTACCGTCACGCTGCACATCGACGAAAAGCCACCCTACGCCATCAGTCTGCGCGGCGAGCTGAAAGAGCAAGCTTTCAAGAAAGTCGATTTCTCGGTTGTCACTGAATTGGTCACCGAACCTGGCAGCGTGCGCTTTGCACTTAACGATACGCTGACCAACAACGGCGACTATCCAAAGGAATACCAGGCGCTGTATCACAGCAATTTCAGCACGCCGTTCCTCGAGCAGGGCGCCCGTTTTGCTGCACCGGTTAAACAGGTCTCGCCGTTCAACGACAAGGCCAAGGGCGATCTGGCTGACTGGCAGACTTATCGTGCGCCGACCAAGGACTACGACGAAACCGTCTACAACGTCGTGCCCTATGCCGACGCCAAAGGTGAAACCCTGACTGTTCTGCATAACAAGGCGGGCAGCCTCGGCGTCTCTGTTGGCTTCAATACCCAGCAGTTGCCGGTGTTTTCCCTGTGGAAAAACACCGATACCCATGGGCAGGGCTATGTCACGGGGCTGGAGCCGGGCACCAGTTTTTCCTACAACCGCCGCTATCAGCGTCCGTTGAATCTGGTGCCGACCATCGCACCGAAGGAACACAAACAGTTCCAGATCAGCTACAGCCTGCTCGCAGACAAAGGTGCTGTGGATAACGCCTTGAAGCGCGTGACCGAAATTCAGGCGGGGCGCGACACCGAAGTGCGGCAGACGCCGCTGGTTGATCTGACCGAGCATTAAGGTGTCGCCGGCCGATATTGCAGCGCCTCGGCCAAGTGTTCGCGTTTGATTGCATCGACTTGCTCAAGGTCGGCCAGTGTCCGGGCGACTTTGAGTAGGCGATGGGCCGAGCGCAGCGAAAGCGTTAATCGCTCACAGGCCGACTCGAGCCATTTTTCATCGGCTGTGGATAACGCGCAGTGCCGCTTCAGCCCCGGCAAATCAAGAAATGCATTGGCGCAGCCCTGACGTTTCTGCTGTCGTTCCCGCGCCTCAGCGACCAAGGCAGCGGCGGTGGCACTGTCCTCTCCCGGCTTTACCTGCGGATTCAACGCGGTCGCCTCCCGCGCGACCGTCAGGTGCAGATCGATTCGATCCAGCAACGGCCCCGATAGCTTGTTGCGATAGCGCTGCACCATGTCCGGTGTGCAGGAACATTTGCCGCTCGGCTCGCCAAGATATCCACAGGGGCAGGGGTTCATTGCTGCGACCAACTGGAAACGTGCCGGAAAACGCACACGATCCTTGGCTCGGGAAATCACGATGTGTCCGGACTCCAATGGCTCGCGCAGCACCTCCAGAACCTTGCGATCAAACTCCGGCAATTCATCGAGAAACAGCACGCCGTGGTGGGCGAGGGTGATTTCACCGGGTTGCGGTTTCGAGCTGCCACCGACCAGTGCCGGGCCGGATGCCGAGTGATGCGGCTGGCGAAACGGCCGCTGCGGCCAGTGGGTCAGCGGCACGCAACTGGCGACCGATTGAATGGCCGCCACTTCCAGTGCCTCGCTTTCCGCGAGTGGTGGCAGCAACCCGGGCAGGCGACTGGCCAACAAGGTTTTGCCCGTCCCCGGCGGGCCGCTGAACAACAGGTTATGCGCGCCCGCCGCGGCAATCAGCAGCGCACGTTTGGCAGCTGATTGACCTTGGACTTCGTTGAGATCGGGATAGGGTTTGCTGGCGTACATCAGGCCGTTAGAGACATACGGTTCAACCGGCGTATGGCCATTGAAATGCGCCACCGCCTCCAGCAGATGATCCACCGCAAACACTTTCAACCCCGATGCCAGACAGGCTTCCTCAGCATTCGCTCGCGGCACCACCAGAGCACGACCCGCCTTGCGCGCCGCCAATGCTGCCGGCAACACGCCACGCACTGCTCGTACGGCGCCGGACAGCGCCAACTCACCAAGACATTCCACATCATCCAGCGTCAGACACGGCACCTGCACACTCGCCGACAGAATCCCCAAGGCAATCGCCAGATCAAACCGCCCGCCATCCTTGGGCAAATCAGCCGGCGCCAGATTCAAGGTGATCCGCCGCGCGGGAAACTGCAGCCCGGAATTGATGATCGCGCTGCGCACCCGATCCTTGCTCTCCTTCACCGCCGCCTCGGGCAGGCCGACCATGGTCAGCGACGGCAGGCCGTTGGCCAGATGGACTTCGACGGTGACAGCGGGGGCTTCCACGCCAATCTGGGCGCGGCTGTGGACGATGGAGAGGGACATGGTCGTTCCTTGAGCTGAATCGGGGGGGCCGCTTCCTGCGGGTTTTTTAAGGGTAGTTGAGCCGGGTTTCAGTGCTGAAATAGAGGTTTACAAGACGTATCAAGACCCGATGGGCTGTCACTGCTTGCCTGAATTGGAGCGTTGACTCTCGACCGGCATTGACGGATCATCCTGTTCGAGGACTGCAACTGCGCATTCGTCGGGACTGGGCACCAGCAAAAGCTCCCCCGCATTTTTGGCAGCAGAGAAAGCTGGTTTCTCTGAAGTAGTGACGACGGGCTAGCCTGTCGGATTCTGAACCCAAGGCCGTAAAGCCCGGAGCTAAAGAATCGCTGCGACTACTCCTCAAAAAATACTTAAAAGGCGTCCATCGGACGCCTTTTTTATTTCTGATTTGATGGTGCTCGTGGTATCTGCCCTACTAACGTGCCATGTGCGCGTTTTTGCGGGTACCAAGTCACCACGAAGTAACCAAATCCTGTGGCGCGCTCGTGTCGCGGTTCAAGAATCAGTGTTCCCATAGATGTCCTCAGTACCGCGATCCTGTTTCCACATCGCTGTTCTTTGAACTCACAATAGATTTGTGCTCCCGGGACAATCATTTTCGCAACAATCGCTGCTATCCCATCGGCAGTCTGGCAACCATGCTTGAGCAAATCGGCACTATGGGCTTCCCAAATGTGCACTACGCCAAAACCACTATTCGCTCGACGGTGGATACCTACACGCAGATAAATCTTCCCGCCTGGCAAGCCGAATTTTGGCATATCGGGGATCGTGCCAAAGATGTAACCACCATCTGGATGCTGAACCAGCGTGTTTTCTTTGAGCTTAAGCAAATCAGACAAGAGGGATCCAGAACCAGAGTGTCTGGCGATCAATGTGTATCGCCTGGAACTCGACAAATAGGATCGACCAGCGCAGGCGAAAACCACCAGCCTAATCACAGCGAAGAACTCACGTAATCAGGCGCAGACGCTGATTCTCGTAGGGTTATGCCCTAATAGTTGTAGGACGCCGGCGAAACGGTTTGCCCGATTCGCTGATCAGCAGGGCGTTTTCGATCTGGTTGTGGATCAAGGTTTTGCGGGTTTGGTATTGGTCGGGGTCGAGTTTTCGCAGCATGCGTTCGTTGAGGTAGATGTGCAGCAGGCGACTCAGGTCTCGTGCGCAGAACCAGGGTTGGTTCTGGATGAGAAGGGCGTGGAGGGGGAGTTTGTGGCGGGTGAAGATGTTAGGTGTCAGGTAGTTTTCGTCCATGGTTCAGTTCTCGAATTCAAGTGAAGAAAACTGCTTCTGTTCGTCGCCAAACGAAAAGGGTGGCAGCTATGCGCGGGTTGGCGAACCGGTGAATTCGAAACCGGCAGACCCTGAGGTCTCCCACGCAAAGCCGCCATAACTCGTTGAGAGAAAAAACCTCTCTGTGAGTTTAGTTGCATTGCGTCAAATTCGATCCAGGTCGCCAAACCCGCTGCTGAACATTCAGCATCGGGTGAGCTTAGAAACCTGGGCTTATCGGCGCAATCGGACGGCGGTCATTCAGGTTGTAGGACGTTGCCGGGATGGTTGAAGGGCTGGAGATCAAAAGATCGCAGCCTTCGGCAGCTCCTACAGGGGGCGTGGGTTATTCAGCGGGCGGCGTCAGCTTGGCTTCCATCTCGGCGACTTTGGCTTCGAGGCTTTCGAGGCGGGCGCGAGTGCGGGCCAGTACGACCATCTGGCTGTCGAATTCTTCACGGCTGACCAGATCCAGTTTGCTGAACGCACTCTGCAGCAGCATCTTGAACTGGCTTTCGATTTCGGCTTTCGGCAGCGGGGTGTCGCCGTTGAACAGGCGGGAGGCGGTGCCGCTCAGGGCGTCGAGGAAGTCTTTGGGCGCGAGCATGGTGGATGTCCTGGAAACAATGGCCGGCAGTGTATCACGCAGTGTCTATAGTCAATCCCGTGGTCAGGGATGCACGCTTTTCGCGCAGGCGGACGGACGGCGACGCACCGTTGTTGTGCGTATCCGGATGGGGTTTCGCACGGGATGGCGTGCGGCAGCGGCCAAGGGATTGAAATCAGTGGTTTTTGGCGAGATGGCAAGCTTTCTGCTTAGTCACCTTCGACCCATGCACTGATGCAGTCGCTGTGACGAATGCAGTGCGGCAGACGGAGCGGGGAGTTTCGTCGGCAGCGGTTAGCTGGCGTCAGTCGGGCAGGTACGGCCGACGATGCGTTACAAAGCCAGGCACTGCGCTTAGACTTGAGTCGGGTTTGTTTTCCTGGGGCAAGTCCACCAATTCGGGAGAGAGTTTTCATGAAGCTAGTCACTGCCATCATCAAGCCGTTCAAGTTGGACGACGTGCGCGAGTCGCTGTCCGAAATCGGCGTGCAGGGCATTACCGTTACTGAAGTCAAAGGCTTCGGCCGGCAGAAGGGTCACACCGAGCTGTATCGCGGCGCGGAATATGTGGTCGATTTTCTGCCCAAGGTGAAAATCGACGTGGCCATCGACGACAAGGATCTGGATCGGGTTATCGAGGCGATAACCAAAGCGGCCAACACCGGCAAGATCGGTGACGGCAAGATCTTCGTGGTCAATCTGGAACAGGCGATTCGCATCCGTACCGGCGAAACCGATACCGACGCGATTTAAACGCCGCCACAAACCCCAACGCCCCAGGAGAAAACAATATGACTCTGCGTAAATTCGCAGGGCTAGGAGCCCTGTTGTCCATCGTAATGCCAAGCCTTGCAATGGCGGCAGACGAAGTGGCGGCCCCAGTCCTCAATTCTGGCGACACTGCCTGGATGCTCACCTCGACGGCACTCGTGCTGTTCATGACCATCCCGGGCCTGGCGCTGTTCTACGGCGGCATGGTTCGCTCGAAAAACATTCTTTCCGTGATGATGCAGTGCTTCGCCATTACCGGTCTGATCAGCATCCTGTGGGTCATTTATGGCTACAGCATTGCGTTCGACACCACCGGCATGGAGCAGGGCGTCGTCAATTTCAACTCGTTCTTCGGCGGCATGGGCAAGGCGTTCCTCGCCGGTGTCACGCCTTCGAGCCTGACCGGTCCTGCGGCGTTGTTCCCTGAAGCGGTGTTCATCACCTTCCAGATGACTTTCGCGATCATCACCCCGGCGCTGATCGTCGGTGCGTTCGCCGAGCGGATGAAGTTCTCCGCGATGCTGATCTTCATGGGCATCTGGTTCACCCTGGTTTACGCGCCGATCGCACACATGGTCTGGTCCGGCAACGGCGGCCTGATGTGGGACTGGGGCGTGCTCGACTTCGCGGGCGGCACCGTGGTGCACATCAACGCTGGTGTGGCCGGTCTGATCTGCTGCCTGGTGTTGGGCAAGCGTAAAGGCTTCCCGACCACCCCGATGGCTCCGCACAACCTCGGTTACACCCTGATGGGCGCGGCGATGCTGTGGGTCGGCTGGTTCGGCTTCAACGCCGGTTCCGCTGCGGCGGCCAACGGCACTGCCGGCATGGCGATGCTGGTCACCCAAATCGCTACCGCTGCGGCGGCGCTGGGCTGGATGTTTGCCGAATGGGTCACTCACGGCAAGCCAAGCGCACTGGGCATTGCTTCGGGTGTGGTTGCCGGTCTGGTCGCGATCACTCCGGCTGCCGGCACCGTGGGCCCGATGGGCGCACTGGTGATCGGTCTGGCTGCAGGCGTGGTGTGCTTCTTCTGCGCCACCACCCTGAAACGCAAGCTCGGTTATGACGATTCCCTGGACGCGTTCGGCGTACACGGTATCGGCGGTATTCTCGGCGCGATCCTTACCGGTGTCTTCGCTGCGCCGGCTCTGGGTGGCTTCGGCACCGTCACCGATATCGGCGCGCAAGTCTGGATTCAGGTCAAAGGCGTCGGCTTCACGGTGATCTACACCGCGATCGTCACCTTCATCATCCTCAAGGTGCTGGACGCCGTCATGGGTCTGCGTGTGACCGAGGAAGAAGAATCGGTCGGCCTCGATCTGGCACAACACAACGAACGCGGCTACAACCTGTAAGTACGCGCACTGAAAAAAATTGCCCGGTTCGCCGGGCATTTTTTTGTCCGGGATTTGTCATTAAGCGACAGGCTGAAAGGATTTTTCGTACGCCTTTAGTCGTGTTTACGACGACGGTTTTTCACCGGCCAAACGCTTACGTCATTGCACGCGTATTAGGGCCTTTGTTTTTTCCCAGAGCGCGCTAGAATGCGCCCCGAACGTGCGGAGAACTGTATGTGGCAACAGACTCTGATTACCCTGCGGGCACGGCCCCGGGGCTTTCATCTGGTAACGGACGAGTTACTCGCTGGCCTGCCTGAACTCAGGGAGTGCCGGGTCGGTCTGTTGCATTTGTGGCTGCAGCATACCTCGGCGTCGTTGACCATCAACGAGAACGCCGATCCGGCGGTACGTCGCGACTTCGAACGATTTTTCAATCGTCTGATCCCACAAGGAACAGACGGCTATGAGCATAACGACGAAGGCCTGGACGACCTCCCGGCGCACTTCAAGGCCAGCGTGCTTGGTTGTCAGATCAGTCTGCCGGTGTCGGCAGGGCGACTGGCACTGGGTACCTGGCAAGGTGTTTATCTGGGCGAGCACCGTGATCATGGCGGTGCCCGTAAAGTCCTCGCCACCTTGCACGGTGAAGGGGCATAAACCGTTGGTCACCAATGGTTACTGATTTTTTAACGGCGACTTTCGACAGTTGCCAAAGCTGGTCTATAACTAATCTGCTTTTCGCAAGTCATGAGGTAGAACATGAGCGACGATGATCTGGAAAACGACGACCTCGAAGTAGGCGACGAAGACGAGGCCGAGGAAGGCCTGGAAGCAGCAGCGGAAGACGTTGCTGACGACGATGGCGGTGACGATACGCCGGCCCCGGCTGCCAAAGGCAAAGCCAAGGCTGCGGTGTCGGTAGATGAGTTGCCGAGCATTGAAGCCAAGAACAAGGAGCGCGACGCCCTGGCCAAGGCCATGGAAGAGTTCCTGTCGCGCGGCGGAAAAGTGCAGGAAGTGGAGGCCAATGTGGTCGCCGATCCTCCGAAGAAGCCGGACAACAAGTACGGCAGCCGCCCTATCTGAGGCGTGCCGGTTGCTTGCTGAAAAAGCCCGCCGTCGCTGCGGGCTTTTTCATGCCTTTAGAAAATGCACGACCCGCTGCGGTCACTGTGGCGAGGGGATTTATCCCCGATCGGTTGCGCAGCAGCCGTGAAGTCAGCTTGCGCGGTGTGTCAGGATTGTTGGGTTTTCTGCATTTGGGGCCGCTTCGCAGCCCATCGGGGATAAATCCCCTCGCCACAAAAAGGCGGTTGTGCGTCAGGCGGAGGCGGCATTCCAGCGTGCAAGCACGGCTGGCAAATCGCTGAGGCTACGGATTTCCGCATCCGGCAGACGATCCGCTTCCCACGGTTTACCCGCCGGGTTAAACCAGATTGCCCGCAAACCCGCCTGTTGTGCGCCGGCAATGTCATCACCCGGATGATCGCCGATGTGCACGGCGGTTTCGGCGGTGGCGCCACCGCGTTGCAGAGCCTCATGAAAAAGCCGCGCGTCCGGTTTGGCGATGCCGATATCTTCCGCGCACAACGCAAACTTGAAGTAATCCGCCAGGCCCAACCGACGCACATCGGCGTTGCCGTTGGTGACCACGCCAAGGGCGTAATGATTGGCGAGAATTTCCAGCACTGGCTCGACTTCAGGAAACACTTCGATTTGATGTCGCGCATGCAGAAACACTTCAAAGCCCTTGTCTGCCAGGTCGGTGGCTTCGCCATGGGCGTAGCCGGCGTCTTCCATCGCATGAAACAACACCCGCCGACGCAACGCGCTGATGCGATGTTTCAGCCCCGGCTCATTGGCCAGCACACGCTCACGAATCGCCCACAAATGCTCGACCGGCACCGCGCCCAGATTCGGCGCATGTTCGCTCAGCCATTCGCGCAATACCGCTTCGGCGCTGACGATCACTGGCGCGGTGTCCCACAGCGTGTCGTCGAGGTCGAAGGTGATCAACTGGATGCTCATGAATCGTCGCCTTTCATGCGTTTGGCCCGTGGGTGGGCGCTGTCGTAGACCGCCGCCAGGTGCTGGAAGTCCAGGTGGGTGTAGATCTGCGTGGTCTTGATGTCGGAGTGGCCGAGCAATTCCTGCACCGCGCGCAGATCCTGTGAGGATTCGAGCAGATGGCTGGCGAAGGAATGCCGCAGCATGTGCGGGTGCAGGTTCTGCCCGAGCTCGCGTTCGCCGGCCAATTTGACCCGTACCTGAATCGCTCGCGGGCCAAGGCGTCGACCTTGCTGGCTGACGAACACGGCGTCGTCCGCCGGGTTGGTCATCGCGCGCAATGGCAGCCATTGTTCGATGGCTTCGCGGGCCTTTTTTCCTACCGGCAGCAGACGGGTTTTGCTGCCCTTGCCGAGCACTTGCACCATGCCATCGGCCAGATCAAGTTGATCTAGATTAAGCCCGGTCAGCTCGGAGAGGCGCAGACCGGAGGAGTAGAACAACTCCAGAATCGCCTGATCCCGACGCGCGAGAAAATCATCCTCGACCGCACCTTCCAGCAGTTGCAGCGCACGGTCAGTGTCGAGGGTTTTCGGCAGGCGGCGCTCGCCTTTCGGTGGCGCCAGACCGGTCGCCGGATCATGGTCGCAAAGGCCTTCGCGATTCAGATAGTGATAGAGCCCACGCACCGCCGAGAGCAACCGGGCGAGGCTGCGCGAGGACTGGCCTTGCGCATGCAGGCGGGCGATCAGGCTGCGCAGGCGTTGAATATCCAGCGCCGCCCAACTGCCGATGTTCTGTTTGATGCACCAGCCGAGGACTTTATCGAGGTCGCGGCGGTAGGCCGAGAGCGTGTGCGGCGACACCTGTCGCTCACTGCGCAGGTGTTCGCAGTAAGCGTCCAGTTGTCGTTCCATGTTCAGCGTACCGAGCGCAGGGAGCTGTTGACCCGTGGCAGCACGCGGCCCATGACTTCGGCGATGTAGCTGAGGAACAGCGTTCCGACCGAACTCTTGTAGTGCTGCGGATCACGGCTGGCAATCGCCAGAATGCCGTGGATGCCTTGATGGCTGACCGCGACGACGGCGGTGGAGCCGATCTGCTTGCGCTGTTCTTCGCCGAAGAGGAAGTCCAGTTCATGTTCGCGCAGGCTGCCGCTGACGCTTTTGCCTTCGGTGAGCAAGCCGCCGATGGCGACTTGCGCATCGGCGTGGGTGACCCAGCGGCCAACCGGTGCCGGGTTGTCGCCGAGCAAAATCAGGCTGACAAAAGGCACTTGGAAATCCTGACGCAGACTGTCTTCGACGCTGATCACCACGTCTTCCAGGCTGCTGGCATCCATCAAGGAAAGAATCAGGCGACGGGTTTTGTCGAACAGGCGATCGTTGTCGCGGGCGACGTCCATCAACTGCGAGAGGCGATGACGCATCTCGATGTTGCGATCACGGAGGATGGTCATCTGCCGTTCGACCAGCGAAACGGTGTCGCCGCGCTGGTGCGGAATGCGCAGGGCGGGCAGCAGTTCTTCGTGCTCGACGAAGAAGTCCGGATGCGCCTCAAGGTACGCAGCAACCGCTGCCGCCTCCAGGCTCTCGGACGCTGATTCGTCGGACTGTCGGGCGGGTACCTGAGGCTTATCGGTCATGGTTTTTGCTCACTCAAAGACGCACTTGTCCTTCGTATACACGCACTGCCGGACCGGTCATCAGCACCGGTTGGCCAGGGCCTGCCCATTCAATGGACAGACGCCCGCCGGGCAAGTCGATCAACAGCGGCGAATCCATCCACCCCTGACTGATGGCCGCAACCGCCGCCGCGCATGCGCCGGTACCGCAGGCCTGGGTTTCCCCGGCGCCACGTTCCCACACACGCAGTTGCGCGCGGTTGCGGTCGATGACCTGGAGAAAACCGACGTTCACGCGCGCGGGGAAGCGCGGGTGATGTTCGATTTTCGGCCCCAGTTCATGCACTGGCGCGTTGTTGATGTCCTGCACGCGCAGTACCGCGTGAGGGTTGCCCATCGACACAGCGGCCAGTTCGACCGTGGTGCCATCGACTTCCAGTTGATAGCTGATGGCTTGCGCCGGTGCGTCGAACGGAATGTCCGCCGGCACCAGGCGCGGGGCGCCCATATTCACGCCAATCTGGCCGTCGTTACGCACGTCCAGTTCGATGATGCCGCCCTTGGTCTCGACGCGAATCTGCCGCTTGGCGGTCAGACGCTTGTCGAGCACGAAGCGCGCAAAGCAGCGCGCACCGTTGCCGCACTGCTCAACTTCCGAGCCGTCGGAGTTGAAGATCCGATAACGGAAATCCACGTCCGGATTGCTCGGCGCCTCGACGATCAGCAATTGGTCGAAACCAATGCCAGTGTGGCGGTCGCCCCATTGCTTGGCGTGCTTTGGCTGAATATGCGCGTGCTGGCTGACCAGGTCGAGAACCATGAAGTCATTGCCCAAGCCGTGCATTTTAGTAAAACGCAGCAGCATGGGTTACTCCGGCAGCAGGCTTTCGCCGGCAAACAGCTCGGCCACGGTCTCGCGGCGACGCACTTCAAAAGCCTGATCACCGTCTACCAACACTTCAGCGGCACGGCCACGGGTGTTGTAGTTGGAGCTCATCACAAAACCGTAGGCGCCGGCCGAATGCACGGCCAGCAGATCGCCTTCGGCCAGAGCCAATTCGCGATCCTTGGCGAGGAAGTCGCCGGTTTCGCAGATCGGGCCGACGATGTCGTATTTGCGCGCAGCAGTATCACGCGGTTTGACCGCGGTAACGTCCATCCACGCCTGATACAGCGCCGGGCGGATCAGGTCGTTCATCGCCGCATCGACGATGGCGAAGTCTTTGTGCTCAGTGTGCTTGAGGTACTCGACCTGAGTCAGCAGCACGCCGGCGTTGGCAACGATGAAACGGCCCGGCTCGAACACCAGTGCCAGATCACGACCGTTGAGACGCTCGCGTACGGCTTTGATGTAGTCGGCAGCCAATGGCGGCTCTTCATCGCGATAACGCACGCCCAAACCACCACCGAGATCGATGTGGCGCAGGTGAATGCCGCAATCGCCGAGACGATCGACCAGATCCAGCAGACGGTCGAGCGCATCGAGGAACGGTGGCAGCGTGGTCAGTTGCGAACCGATGTGGCAGTCGACACCGACCACTTCGAGGTTCGGTAGATGCGCGGCGCGCACGTACACGTCTTCGGCGTCGGCAATGGCGATGCCGAACTTGTTCTCTTTGAGACCGGTGGAAATGTACGGGTGGGTGCCGGCATCGACGTCCGGGTTCACACGCAACGAAACCGGCGCACGAACGCCCAGCTCGGCAGCCACGACTTGCAGGCGCTCGAGCTCGTCGGTGGATTCGACGTTGAAGCAGTGCACGCCGACTTCGAGGGCGCGACGCATGTCATCACGGGTCTTGCCGACGCCGGAGAACACGATCTTGTCAGCGCTGCCGCCAGCGGCGAGCACGCGTTCCAACTCGCCCCGGGAAACGATGTCAAAACCGGCACCGAGACGGGCCAGGACATTCAGAACGCCGAGGTTGGAGTTGGCTTTGACCGCAAAGCAGACCAGGTGCGGCATGCCGGCCAGCGCATCGGCGTAAGCCAGATACTGCGCTTCGATGTGTGCGCGCGAGTAAACGTAGGTAGGGGTGCCGAAGCGGTCGGCGATGGCGGACAGCGCCACACCTTCCGCAAACAGCTCCCCGCCACGGTAGTTAAAAGCGTCCATGGCGATCCCTTAATAAACGTCGTGCTTGTGTGCTTTGGAAGCCGGTTGTTTTTGCGACGATTTGGCTTGCTCGGCCGGATCCTGAGTGTCATCGGGCAGGTACAGCGGGCCTTTTTGACCGCAGGCCGAAACAAGGCAGGCAACCGCGACGAGCGCAGCAAGGGAAGAGATCAGGCGCTTCATGGCGAAATCCTTGAAAATGCGTTAATTGCGCCGGAGTATACCGGCCACCCGGCAGCTTGCCTATGCGATGGCCTTCCCGTCCGGCGGGGCTTGCTGCAGATGCACAAACCCCTGTGGGAGTGGGCTTGCTCGCGAAAGCGCTGGTTCAGGCGGCAAATATGTTGGATGTGCCGGCCCCTTCGCGAGCAAGCCCGCTCCCACCGGTACGGTGTCTACAGTGCCATTGAGGTGCTTGGTCGTTAATCTTTGCAATCGGCCGGAAGCGTCCGTATCTTTCGGCGCTTGAGCCTGATCAGAACATTTTTTGAGGTTGCCGCAATGAGTTTGTCCGAAGCCCGTTTCCACGATCTGGTCGATGAAACCCAGGAAAAACTGGAAGACATCTTTGATGAAAGTGACCTGGATATCGACATGGAGAACTCTGCCGGTGTGCTCACCGTCAAGTTCGAAAACGGCTCGCAGCTGATCTTCAGCCGTCAGGAGCCGCTGCGTCAGCTATGGCTGGCGGCCGTGTCCGGTGGTTTCCACTTTGATTACGACGAAGAAAGCGAGCGCTGGATGTGCGACAAGAGCGAAGAGCAACTGGGCGAAATGCTCGAGCGCATCGTCAAGCAACAGGCCGGCGCCGATTTCGATTTCGAAGGTCTGTGATTCCGTGACTGATACCGCTCCCGTTTGTCCGCCGAAGCCGCTTTACAGCAATGTCAGCGCGGCCGTGCCTTCGCCGTGCAGCGGGGTTTGTCGGCTGGACGAGCAGAAGGTTTGTCTGGGCTGCTTTCGGCATGTTGAAGACATTCGCGAATGGCGTTCGGCAGATGATCAGCGCCGGCGGGTCATCTGCGCCCAGGCTGCTGCCCGCCAAAATTCTGTTTGATACCCATTGTGGCGAGGGGATTTATCCCCGTTGGGTCGCATAGCGGCCCCAAAATCTTTACGACTGCTGCGCAGCCGAACGGGGATAAATCCCCTCGCCACAAAGGTTCCCGGATGGATAAGTGGGGGCTGGGGCAGGGTGGCTTGTATATTTTTTGAGCTGTGATAGTGTCCGCAGACGCCTCAAACCACCGAGGCACGGTGAAAACCCCGTCTTTTTTGGCGGGGTTTTGCTTTTTATGTGCAGAAGAAAGGAGTCTGCCCGGATCATGACCGCACCTTCCATCACCCTTACCCGTCTGGACGTGCAACGTCTGGAGCGCTTGATCGACAACCTGAACGAGAAAGACCAGGCTGCGCCGGGCGTGATTGCGCTGCAAACCGAACTGGATCGCGCCGACACCGTGGTCGGCCACGATGAAGTGCCCGCCGATGTCGTGACCATGAATTCCCGCGTGCATTGCCGCGAAGAAGGCAGTGGCAAGGATTACCACCTGACGCTGGTCTATCCCAAGGATGCCAACGCCGACGAAGGCAAGATCTCCATTCTGGCGCCGGTCGGCAGTGCGCTGCTGGGCCTGAAAGTCGGTCAGCACATCGATTGGCCGGCGCCGGGTGGCAAGACTCTCAAGCTGACCTTGCTCGAAGTCGAATCGCAACCGGCCAACGGTGGCGCGTTCCCCGAGTAATCCTGCCTCAGACCTGTTCGAGCGCCTCGTTCAGTGCGCGCTCCAGGTCAGCCTTGTAGCGCAGATACAAATTGCTTGAACTCTGCCCGTCACCGAGCAGGCCCGAAAGGTCGAGGTCGGTGATGTAGCAGCGGTAGCGCTCGGTCTCGCGACGCTGCTCGACGATCTCCCGGGCGACCACGCTGAACAGCTGGTCGCCATGTTCCAGCTCGCTGAATTCCCGTTGATTGCAATACAAAGTGACCTGCACTTCGCCCGGTGCGGCTTTGCCGACGATCGCCTGCACGTCGTAGAACGGTTTGTTGATTGGCGTTTGCGGCGCGGGCCGTGCTTCGACCCGGCGCGCGCGCCCGGGGCCCGATGGCAATAACTGGTAATACAAAGTTTCGAGGGCAGCGTCTGGGCCTGCGTCCATCGGCAGCACGGCTTCGCGGCGGAACAGGATCGATTGCAGAAAACGCTGCAATGGCACCAGCAGACTTTGCTCATCGTGATACGGCAAACGCTGCAGCCACAGCGCATTGAATTCATCCAGCACGTACAACTCGGCCTGTTGCTCAGTGATCCGGTAGAACACCTGAATGCATTCCGGCTGGCCCATCGGCAGGATCAAGGCGAGGTCGTGCTCCTCCAGCGCCATCGGATCCAGATGCAGCGGGCTATAACGCGGCTGTTCTTCACCGAGATAATCGAGCAACGCCGGCAGCGTGGCGAGGGCGACGTGGTTGACCTGGCCGGGCACCAATTCCAAAACGTGATAGTGCTGCTGCACCTGAATCAGGTAACGATGATTCAGCTCGCTGAGCAACAGGTTCTGCGCGGTGTCGACAATCTCTTCGACGCGGCGGGCAATGAACTGTGCGCGGTTATGACAAAAGCAGCGTACCTTTAATTTCGGCTGCTGCGGCCCGCGCGGCAGGTTGTTGAGGTAGTCGCGCAGGCAGTCGAGCAAGGCGTGTGGGCCGTCGAAACGGTTGACCAGCACTTCGTTCCAGCTGTTGAGCGTGACCTGATCCAGGGTCAGCACCAGATTTTCGCGCACGCCGGCGTAGCTCAGCGAGTCGGTGCGTTCGGTGGTCATCAGGATGTTGAGGTCGCGGTGATGCTTGAGCGGGTCGATGCCGACGTTGACCAGCATCAGCACTTCGCTGGGCACTGCGGCGCGCAGCAACGGGATTTCGTCGACCGTGGGCAAGGGCAGGGCGATGCACTGTTGCAGGCTGCCGAGCAGGTTGAACAGTTCGAACTCGCTCATGTCACTGGTGCCGGGGTGCAGCGCCAGGCGCGTGCTGCTGTCGATCACGCCGTTGCGATGGCTCCAGGTCAGCAGTTCAAGCAACTCGCGGCTGCGTTTGATCGGTGCGAAATGCTCCCATTCCTGCGCGGTGAGGCTGCCGTTGTACAGGCCCCACTGGGTTTGCCCGGGTTCCTTTTTGTTGCGCGATTGCACCAGCGTCAGGGTGTCTTCGGCCAGATCCGGGGCGATGCCGGGGTTGATGAACTCGACCTTGTCGGCCTTGCGTTCAAACGCGGCGTACAACCGTCGGCCGAGCACATTGAGGTCACGCTTGTTGATCAGGCTGACGGTTTGCTCGGTGCGGGCGAATTGGGTCAGGAAGCGATAGCTGTAATTCAGCTCGCTGACCAGCGCGCGGCGTTCGGCGCTGACCTGACGGACTTTCCACTGGCTGCGGCTATCGAGCAGCGCCAGCTGCCGCTGATCCCAATGCCATTCGCTGGCCAGACGTTCGAGCAGCGAGCGCTGCCAGCTCTGCGTGCGGCTGTTGCCGGTGAGCTTGCGATTGACCTTGAGGTACAGCGCGCGCCGCACCAGTTCCAGACGCTCCGGCTCATTGCGCGCCTTGAGGTATTCCTCGATGCGCCGGTACACGACCATGTACGGATCCAGTTCATCCAGATCCAGTTGATTGGCGAACACGGCTTTTTTGAAGCGCAGGCTCAGGCACTGCACTTTCGGATGCTCGCTGGCGTAGACCTCGGTCAGCAGCAGTTTGAGCACCGATTTGTACGGTGACTCGATGCCTTTGAACAACTGCCACAACCCGGCGCCGATGAACTCTCCCGGCGGAATCGTCGCCAGATGGCCGAGGTCGAGGGTTTCGTCAGCGCGAATAAAGCGCTTCGACAGCAGGGTGTGAGTGTAAACGTCGTAGGCGGTTTCTTCGTAAACCGGCACCAGCCACCAGATCGGCGTGCGCCCGGCCAGCCAGATCGCCGTACGATAAAACTCGTCCAGCAGCAAATAGTGCTGGGTGGTGCCGCAGTTTTCCGAGCTGAGCTGGTTGTCGCGTTCACCTTTGACGAAGCGCACCGGGTCGATCAGGAAGAAATGCGCCTCGGCGCCCTGGCTCGCGGCCCAGGCTTCGAGCAACTGGCATTTCTTGCTCAGCTCACTGAGTTCGCTTTCGCTCAGATCCGGTGCGTGGCAGACCCACACGTCCATGTCGCTTTGATCGGCCTGCGCCAGTGTGCCGAGGCTGCCCATCAGGAACAGGCCGTGAATCGGTCGCGGCGGGTTGCTGCCGTGGCGCGGCTTATAAGAAAACGAGCGAGTCAGGCGTTGGGCTTCAGCGAGCACATTGGTGTCCGGCTCGTAATTCGACAGGCCGGCCGGCGCACTGCCCGAGACGTAACCCGGCAGCAGCGGATGATTGACGTGGAAGAACAGCGGCAACAGCGTCAGCACGCTCTGTTGGCGCGGCGACAACCCTTCGAGGGCACGGCCGAGGCGGCCTTCATTGAGTTTGAGAAACCGCGCGCGCAGCTGGCTGAGAACCTTGCGGTCAATTCCCTCGTCCAGGTCGGGGCGGATTTCGTGGGTGCGCGTCATATCAGCTCAAACCGGCCCGCAGGCTCGGACGTAGAGGGTCTCGGAATGTCGGGCAGTTTAGCCTTAGCGCAGCGGGACTTTTAAGCTGAATTTGTTTTTGACGTCAGATTTCTATCGTTTCGCCCGCACAGGCCCGCGGAAATCCCGTGGCAGGAGTTTCCGTGGGCGAAGTCGGGGGGAATCAGGCGGTTTCTTGCTCTCTCAGAATGGTCAGCACGGTTTGCACATTTTGCGCAGCATCGCGACCGAGGCTGGTCAGATAACCGCCATCGGGCTGATCCGTCAGGTCTTTTTCAAAGAGGCGTTTAGCGGCAGAGATATGTTTCGGGGCAGCGGTCTGATGAATTTTCAAACCTTCCTGGGAACTGTCCAGGGGAAAGAGTGCGAGGACTTCCAGTTCGGCAACCAACTCAGGGGTAAGCGACATAAGGACTCCAGACTTTCTAGGAATTAGACGACAGCGCCCCTAAGGTGAACCCGCTTTTGCGGCATGTCCAGTGCACAGATCAGGGATTTTGTCGTGAGGCGGATTCCAGTGTAGTCCCCATAAAAAAGATCGCAGCCTTCGGCAGCTCCTACAGGGGATTTGTGTAGGAGCTGCCGAAGGCTGCGATCTTTTGATCTTAGGCTTTTTCTGGTGGCAACTCAGGGAGTGCACGCAGGGCCGCTTCGTACCATTCAGTATCAAATGCGCGGTCTTCATCGAGCATCGCGTCAATCTCGTAGGCCAGCACGTGGGCCATCAGATTGAGGATTTCTTCGCGCTCGACGCCGACCAGGGTCAGTTTGTTGAACGTCGCTTTAGCGGCCGGCGGGTTGTCGCTTTCGATCTGGTTTTCGATGGCTTCGATCAACGTCGCTTCGGTGAACTCTTCTTCGTCGTTGTCATTGTCGATGTCTGTCGGCTCGCTCATGGCAGGCTCCTCAAGGAAAGGCGCCAGTTTACCCGCATTCAGCGGCGTGATGCTGCTGGCGGGATTGGCCTGAGCGATCTATAAACAGGCACTGCCCACCCCGCACGGCCTGGAGGCTATGTGATGCTCAAGCTCTACGGATTCTCAGTCAGCAACTACTACAACATGGTCAAACTGGCGCTGCTGGAAAAAGGCCTGCCGTTCGAAGAAGTCACCTTCTACCCGACACCGACCCCGGAATCACTGGCCATCAGCCCGCGCGGCAAAGTCCCGGTGCTGGGCGTGGACGCCGGTTTCATCAACGAAACCGCGATCATCCTCGAATACCTGGAGCAAACCCAAAAAGGCACGCCGCTGCTGCCGAGCGATCCGTTCGAACGTGCGCAAGTGCTGGCGATTGCCAAGGAAATCGAGCTGTACATCGAATTGCCGGGCCGCGCCTGTTACGGCGAAGCGTTCTTCGGCATGACCTTGCCGGACGCGATCAAGGAAAAGACCAAGTCTGAATTGCTATTGGGTTTTGCGGCGCTGGGTCGTCACGGCAAATTCGCCCCGTACGTGGCGGGCGACAGTCTGAGCATTGCCGATTTGTACTTCCTCTACAGCGTGCCGTTGGCCTGTGCGGTCGGGCATAAACTGTTCGGGATCGATTTGCTGGCGGAGATGCCGCAGGCGAAGGCGCTGCTGGAGCGGCTTGAGCAGAATCCGCATGTGCAGAAGATTGCGGCGGACAAAGAAGCGGCGATGCCAGCGTTTTTGGCGATGATCGCTGCCAAGAAGTAGGAGTTTATTGTTCTGAAGTCAGTCTTCGCGGGCAAGCCTTGCTCCTACAAGTTCACACCGAACCCGTAGGAGCAAAGCTTGCTCGCGAAGCTTTGCTGTTAGCGGCTGGCGATCAGCGCCTGACCGCGAACTACAGCAGCCTTGACCTGCGCCGGCGCAGTCCCGCCGATATGGTCACGGGCATTCACCGAGCCTTCCAGGGTCAGCACGGCAAACACATCCTGCTCGATCTGATCGCTGAACTGACGCAGTTCTTCCAGGCTCATCTCGGCCAGATCCTTGCCAGTGTCCACGCCGTACTTCACCGCATGACCAACGATCTCGTGGCAATCACGGAACGGCAGACCACGGCGCACCAGATAATCCGCCAGATCGGTCGCGGTGGAGAAACCACGCAACGCCGCTTCACGCATGATCGCGTGCTTCGGTTTGATCGCCGGGATCATGTCGGCAAAGGCGCGCAGCGAGTCGCGCAGGGTGTCGGCGGCGTCGAACAGCGGCTCTTTGTCTTCCTGGTTGTCCTTGTTGTAGGCCAGCGGCTGGCCTTTCATCAAGGTCAGCAGGCCCATCAAGGCACCGAACACACGGCCGGTCTTGCCGCGCACCAGTTCTGGCACGTCAGGGTTTTTCTTTTGCGGCATGATCGAGCTGCCGGTGCAGAAACGATCCGGCAGATCGATGAACTGGAACTGCGCGCTGGTCCAGAGCACCAGCTCCTCGGAGAAACGCGACAAGTGCATCATCGCGATGCTCGCGGCCGAGCAGAATTCGATGGCGAAGTCGCGATCGGAAACGTTGTCCAGCGAGTTGCCGCCGACGGCGTCGAAACCGAGCAGTTGTGCGGTGTATTCGCGGTCGATCGGGTAGGTGGTGCCGGCCAGTGCGGCGCTGCCCAGTGGCATGCGGTTGGTGCGCTTGCGGCAGTCGACCAGGCGCTCGTAATCGCGGCTGAGCATTTCGAACCAGGCCAGCATGTGGTGCCCGAAGGTCACTGGCTGCGCGGTCTGCAGGTGAGTGAAGCCGGGCATGATGCTCGCGGCTTCGCGCTCGGCTTGCTCCAGCAGGCCTTTTTGCAAACGGGTGATTTCGGCGAGGATCAGGTCGATCTCGTCACGCAGCCACAGGCGGATGTCGGTGGCGACCTGGTCGTTACGGCTACGCCCGGTGTGGAGCTTTTTACCGGTGACGCCGATGCGATCGGTCAGGCGTGCTTCGATGTTCATGTGCACGTCTTCGAGGTCGATGCGCCAGTCGAACTGGCCGGCTTCGATTTCGCCCTGAATGGTGTTCAGGCCGTCGATGATGCTGTCGCGCTCGGCATCGGTCAGCACGCCGACCTTGGCCAGCATGGTGGCGTGGGCGATCGAGCCCATGATGTCGTGGCGATACAGGCGCTGGTCGAAAGTGACGGAGGCGGTGAAGCGGGCGACGAAGGCGTCGACGGGTTCACTGAAGCGGCCGCCCCAGGACTGATTGGTCTTGTCAGTGCTCATGAATTCGCTCGTATCGGCTTGAAGAAAAAAGGCGTGAAACGCTGGCGCGGATAATAACAGGGTTGCCAATCCTGTCGTTGACACTGGTCGATACGTTTTTTTCTCATCGAACCGGCCATAGTCGGCACTGCTCCCGGGGGATTTGCGTAAGGATATTTTTCGATTGAGCAATATCGGCCCGACGAGCGTCTACAGTAGGACATAAGGGTCGGCGCGACTTTGGATCGCGCAAAGGTCTGGTCGCCGACTATAAGAAGAGGGGGTGGGTGTAATTGTCCTTCGGCAATCCCTGCGAAAAACGCGAGAAACAGCGGGCTTTGAGTGGTACGACTCGGACTCTGGCAAATATTGCTGGCCGACGTACGGCACTTTTTGGCGCTCGGGCTAGTCTTAGCGTGGATCGCGGTGACGGACGTCACTTCACCTGTCTACGCTATCCTTGTGCGAGACTCACGCAGGAATCCAGCGCAATATGAATGTCCTGATCGTTGATGACGAACCACTGGCTCGCGAGCGCCTCAGCCGAATGGTGAGCGAGCTCGAGGGTTATACAGTTCTGGAGCCCAGCGCCACGAATGGCGAGGAGGCGTTGGCACTGATCGACAGCCACAAGCCGGATATCGTCTTGCTCGATATCCGCATGCCAGGCCTCGATGGCCTGCAAGTCGCTGCCCGTCTGTGCGAACGAGAAACGCCGCCCGCCGTGGTGTTTTGCACCAGCCCCGATGAATTTGCCGTGGAAGCCCTGCAGGCCAGCGCCGTGGGCTATGTGGTGAAACCCGTGCGAACTGAACATCTGCATGACGCCCTGAAACGGGCGGAACGTCCCAACCGGGCGCAACTCTCGGCCCTGACCCGTCCCGCTGCCGAAAGTGGCACCGGCCCGCGCAGCCATAT
Source organism: Pseudomonas sp. 18058 (assembly GCF_902706155.1). Lineage (NCBI taxonomy): Bacteria > Pseudomonadati > Pseudomonadota > Gammaproteobacteria > Pseudomonadales > Pseudomonadaceae > Pseudomonas > Pseudomonas sp. 18058. Next base: position 54,812 of record NZ_CACSJY010000029.1, on the reverse strand, counting down.
CAGCGCCCGCACCCGCAAAGGCATCGAACTGATCCCGCTGGATCAGGTGGTCTATTTTATTGCCGACCACAAATACGTGACCTTGCGCCACGAGGCCGGCGAAGTGCTGCTGGACGAGCCGCTCAAGGCCCTCGAAGACGAATTCGGCGAACGCTTTGTGCGGATCCACCGCAACGCCCTGGTCGCCCGCGACCGCATCGAACGTCTGCAACGCACGCCGCTGGGGCATTTCCAGCTGTTCCTCAAAGGCCTCAATGGTGATGCGCTGATCGTCAGTCGTCGGCACGTGGCCGGCGTACGCAAAATGATGCAGGGCCTGTAAGCCGGACTTTTCCGGCGGCTCACTGTTCTTTTCACCGGGCATGGCGGGCCAGGGAGGCCGCGCCGAGGCTGATTCAAGTCAAAGTGGATTTGGCTGAGCTGTTATTATCCGCCGTATCTATTCAGTACGGATTGATCCATGTCCTCTCGCGAAATCCGCATCGCCACCCGTAAAAGTGCGCTGGCCCTTTGGCAGGCCGAATACGTTAAAGCCCGTCTGGAAGCGGCCCATCCGGGCCTGCTGGTGACGCTGGTGCCCATGGTCAGTCGCGGCGACAAGCTGCTCGATTCGCCACTGTCGAAAATCGGCGGCAAGGGTCTGTTCGTCAAAGAACTGGAAACCGCGCTGCTCGAAAACGAAGCCGACATCGCCGTCCACTCGATGAAAGACGTGCCGATGGACTTCCCTGAAGGTCTCGGTCTGTTCTGCATCTGCGAGCGCGAAGACCCGCGCGACGCCTTCGTTTCCAACACCTATGCCAGCCTCGATGCGTTGCCTGCGGGCGCCATTGTCGGCACGTCGAGCCTGCGTCGTCAGGCGCAATTGCTGACGCGTCGCCCGGATCTGCAAATCCGCTTCCTGCGCGGTAACGTCAACACGCGTCTGGCCAAGCTCGATGCCGGTGAGTACGACGCGATCATCCTCGCTGCGGCCGGTCTGATCCGCCTCGGTTTCGAAGAACGCATTACCTCGGCGATCAGTGTCGATGACAGCCTGCCGGCCGGTGGCCAGGGCGCGGTCGGCATCGAATGCCGCAGCGCCGACACTGAAATCCACGCCTTGCTTGCACCGCTGCATCACGCCGACACCTCGTCGCGCGTGACTGCCGAACGTGCCCTCAACAAACATCTGAATGGCGGCTGCCAAGTGCCGATCGCCTGCTACGCCGTGCTGGAAGGCGAGCAGTTGTGGTTGCGCGGTCTGGTCGGCGAGCCGAGCGGTGGCTTGCTGCTCAGCGCTGAAGCTCGCGCACCGCGTGCCGACGCCGAAGCGTTGGGCGTGCGGGTCGCCGAAGACTTGCTGAGCCAGGGCGCAGCCGAGATTCTCAAGGCAGTCTATGGCGAGGCAGGTCACGAGTGACCGCTTGGCGCCTGCTGCTGACGCGCCCTGCGGAAGACTGTGCGGCGCTGGCCGAGACGTTGGCGGCGCAGGGTGTTTTCAGTAGCTGCTTGCCGCTTCTGGACATTGTCGCGCTGCCGGTCTCTGACAATATTCGTCAGGCGATGGCGCGCTTGCAGAGTTATAACGCGGTGATCGTGGTCAGCAAACCGGCGGCACGCATTGCGCTGGATCTGCTCGGCAATTCGTCTGCGCTAACGATGCCTTGGTTCAGCGTCGGCGCGGCGACCGCACAGATTCTGCGCGAGCATGGCCTCGACGTGAGCTTCCCGGACGACGGCGATGACAGCGAAGCCTTGCTGCAATTGCCGCGTCTGCGTGAAGCGGTCAGCCAGCCCGGCGCGCAGGTGATGATCCTGCGTGGCGAGGGCGGGCGCGAGCTGCTCGCCGAGCGTCTGCGCGCGCTAGGTGCTAGTGTCGAGTATCTGGAATTGTATCGACGCGACCTGCCAGCGTACGCGCCCAAAGAGCTGCCACGGCGGTTGCAAGCGGAACGCTTGAACGGGCTGGTGGTCAGCAGTGGACAGGGTTTTGAGCACCTGCGCGAAATGGCCGGCGATGCCTGGCCGGAAATTGCGCAATTGCCGTTGTTTGTACCAAGCCCGAGAGTCGCCGAGCTGGCACGTGCCGCCGGGGCTCAAACAGTTGTGGATTGCCGCGGCGCGAATGCCGCGGCTTTGCTGACGGCGTTACGGGAAAATCCCGGGCCCGTTCTCTAATGCAAAGGATGGATACGTGAGCGAAACAGCCTTGCCTAAAGATGATGTCCAGCCTGTGATCGATGCTCAGGTTGAAACTCCACCGCCGGCCAAAGAGCCGCGCCGAGGCAATGGACTGGCCATCGTCGCCCTGTTGCTTGGCGCAGCCGGCGTCGCGATCGGTGGCTGGGGTGTCTGGCAGGTGCGTCACCTGCAGACCAACACGCAAGCGCAGTCGGGTGAAGTGCAGGCGCTGAACGATCAGGCACAGACCCTGAAGCTCAACGAGCAGCGCCTGACCGAACGCCTTGCGCAGTTGCCGGGCGCCGACGAACTTGCCGAACGCCAGCGTCTGGTGACGCAGCTTCAGGGCGATCAACAGCGCCTCAATCAACGTCTGGAAACCGTCCTTGGCGCAAGCCGCAAGGATTGGCGTCTGGCCGAGGCCGAACATCTGCTGCGTCTGGCCAGCCTGCGTCTTTCAGCGTTGCAGGACATCAGCAGCGCTCAGGCACTGGTGCAGGGTGCCGACGAAATCCTCCGCGAACAGAACGATCCGGGCGCCTTCGCGGCCCGCGAGCAAGTGGCCAAAACCCTCGTCGCCCTGCGCAGCACCGAGCAGCCGGATCGCACCGGATTGTTCCTGCGCATCGGTGCACTGCGTGATCAGGTGGTCGGGCTCACCGAGCTGGCGCCCGAGTACAAAGATCGCGGCGAATCGCTGCTGGGCCTGACCGCTGACGGTGACGGCGCCAGTCGTTGGGCGCAGTGGTGGGATCAAGTCTCGCGTTACATCCGCATCGATTTCAATGCGGATAAAAACGTGCGGCCGCTGCTGGCCGGGCAGAGTCTGAGCCAAGTGCGTCTGGCCCTGAGCCTGGCGCTGGAGCAGGCGCAGTGGGCGGCCCTCAATGGTCAGGCGCCGGTTTACACCCAGGCCATGGCCGAAGCGCGTGATGTGCTCAAAGGCAATTTCAATCCGGACAACCCGCAAAGCAAAGTGATGCTGGAACAGGTTGGCGAGCTGAGCAAAGAACCGGTCACCGTCAACACGCCGGACATGACCGGCACCCTGAGTGCAGTGCAAGGCTATCTCGAACGCCGTAACGTCAACGCTGAAGAATCGGTGAAACCGTTCGCCAAACCTGCCGCGAATCCTGCGCAGGAGGCCACGCCATGAAACGCTTGTATGTGATCGTGTTTCTGGTGATCGCGGCGACGGCAGCGCTGGGTTTTGCGGTGGCGCAGCAGTCCGGTTACGTGCTGATCGCCTACAAGAGCTTCCGCTATGAAGCGAGCCTGTGGGCAACGCTCGGGCTGATCGCGGTGTTGTGGCTGCTGATCTGGGGCATCAAGGCGCTGATCGAGCTGGTGATGACTTCCAGCGGCGTGGTCAATCCATGGTCGCGACGCAATCGCAGCCGTCGTGTGCAAGTGGCGATCGAGCATGGTCAGCTGGATCTCGCTGAAGGTCGTTGGGCCAGTGCGCAGCGGCATCTTTCTCGCGCCGCCGAGGCCGAGCGCCAGCCGCTGCTGTACTACCTCGGTGCCGCCCGTGCGGCCAATGAGCAGGGCAATTACGAAGAATGCGATCGTCTGCTGGAGCGCGCACTGGAACGTCAGCCGCAAGCCGAGCTGGCGATTGCCCTGAGTCATGCGCAGTTGCAGACCGATCGTGGCGACACCGACGGTGCGCTGGTCACCCTGCAAGCCATGCACGAACGCCATCCGCACAACGCGCAAACCCTGCGCCAATTGCATCGCCTGCATCAGCAGCGCGGCGATTGGTCGGCGGTGATTCGCCTGCTGCCGGAGCTGCGCAAAGACAAAGTGCTGCCGCCGGCTGAACTGTCTGAACTGGAGCGTCGCGCCTGGGGTGAAAACCTCTCGCTGGCTGCACACCGCGAAGAAGACGGCACCGTGGGTTTGCAGTCGCTCCAACGGGCGTGGCAGCAACTCACTTCGGCTCAGCGTCAGGAAGCGCCGCTGGTGCTGGCCTACGCCGAACAACTGCGTCAGCTGGGCGCTCAGGTCGAGGCGGAAGAAGTGCTGCGCACCGCGCTCAAGCGCCAGTACGACAGTCATCTGGCGCGTCTCTATGGTCTGGTGCGCGGCAGCGATCCGGCGTGTCAGTTGCAGACCGCTGAAGGCTGGCTCAAGGAACATCCGAATGATCCGAGCTTGCTGCTGACCCTCGGCCGTCTGTGTCTGCAGACCAGTCTGTGGGGCAAGGCGCGCGACTATCTGGAAAGCAGCCTGCGCGTGCAGCGCAACCCGGAAACCTGTGCGGAGCTGGCGCGTCTGCTGGCGCAGCTCGGGGACACCGATCGCAGTAATCAGCTGTTCCAGGAAGGCCTAGGCCTGCTCGATGAGCGTCTGCTTGCTGCGCCATTACCGGCGCCGGCGCGCGTCTGAATCGACGAGGGAGTTCGCTCCCTCGTGTAGGTTTTCCGACCGAATAATTCCCCGCAAATGGGCGCCAGAGGCAAAGTCCTACGAGCGCCTTCTTCTTTTCCTTCCTGCCCTGTCGGGTTTTCCCTACACCTTTGCCGAAGTGTCGGCAGCCCCTTGCCTTGAAAGGCTTACGCGCTTTCCTCTACCGTAACTACCTGTCTCTACTGTTACGGAAAAGCCATGTCGTTGGCCTGCTCACGCTCCTTGTTTTTCATAGCTTTCACTGCGGGGGCCGTTGCCCTGGGAGCTTCCTATTACCTCGAATACGCGATCGGGCTGGCGCCGTGCAGTCTGTGCCTGGTGCAGCGCTTGTTTCTGACGCTGCTGACGGCCGTCTGCGGTTTGGCGGCGGTGCATGGCCCGCAACGTGTCGGTCTGTCGCTCTATTGGCTGGCGGCGCTGGGTGCCAGTCTGGTGGGCACGACGGCGGCCTGGCGGCAGGTGCTGTTGCAGAGTGATCCGTTGTTGCAACTGGTGGAATGTTCGCCCGATCCCGAGACCCTTTTCAGCCGTCTACCGTGGCTGTGCGCAACACTGCGGATGTTTAACGGCAGCGCCGATTGCGCCGAAATTTCCTGGACGCTGTTTGATTTGAGCATCCCGGAATGGAGTTTGCTGTTCTTTGTCGGGGTGTCGATTCTGGCGTTTTATCAACTGCTGCGGCTGGTCTGCAACGCTCTGCAACGACCGCTCAGCGGCGAAGCGTCGCACCAAGGGCTGGTCAGGGATTAAACACTTGTATGAACTTTATCTCCTGCGTACCTTGATGCCATAGGCGCGCGGGCATAATCTGGCCCGCACGTGTCATTGGAATTATGTTGCTCGATGACGCTCTGCCCGGCCGCCCTCCAAGCGATAAACCAGAAGAGAGGCGCGGGTGTAGAGCAGCATGACCCACAAGGGAAGAGAGATCGCCATGCTCGAAAGTTGTCAGAATGCTCAGGAACGTTGGGGTGGAGTTCATCTGCTGATCGACCGCTGGTTGCAAGAGCGTGAAGATCTGATCGGTGCCTACGACAATCTCGGTGCACAGCCTGAGTCGCTGTCCGAGAGCCGCAAGCCTTTGCAGGAATTCTGCGGCGTGCTGGTCGATTACGTGTCGGCCGGGCACTTCGAAATCTACGAACAGCTGACTGGCGAAGCCAAGGCGTTCAACGACAAACGCGGTCTGGAGCTCGCCGAGACAATCTACCCGCGCATCGACGTCATCACCGAGAAGCTGCTCGCGTTCAATGACCTTTGCGATGAAGGCAAATGCGTTGCCGAGAAATTCAAAGAACTCGGTGGTTTGCTGCACGAGCGCTTCGAACTCGAAGACTGCCTGATCGAAGTGCTGCACACAGCACACAAGGAAGAAGATCCGGTTCAGGCCTGATTCTTTTCTCTGATCAAAAAAACGGTGCGCCCAAAGCGCACCGTTTTTTATTGCCTGCTCAACTGCTCGCGCCGCGCAACTCCACTTCAAATACCAGCGGTGTAAACGGTGCGATCAAGTCGCCGGCACCATCAGCGCCATAGGCCTGATCCGATGGAATCACCAAACGCCATTTCGCCCCCACCGGCATGTTTTGCAAAGCGCTGCGCCAGCCGGCGATCACGCTGTCGAGGTTGAACCATTGCGGCTGAGTGTTCTGATCGAACACGGTGCCGTCCGGCAAGCGACCGACATACAACACCTGCACTTTTCCATCCGGGCCGGCCTTGGTGCCGGTGCCTGGCGCGAGCTCGGTCAGCAGGATGCCATCGGCCAATTCCTTCACGCCCGGTTTGGCTTTTTCAGCGGTGAGAAAACGCTGTTCGTTTTCCATCGCGGCATCGCTCGAAGGCTGTGTCGAGTGCTCGGCATTTTGCGCTTCGTGATCGGCCAGAACCTGTTCGATACGCGCTTCACTCAGCGCCAGCGGCTTGCCTTGATACGCCTGCTGCAAGCCCTCGACCAATGCCTGAATTTGTAGCTGCGGGACTTCCTGACGCAGCCGTTCACCCAGGCTGGCGCCGAGGCTGTAGGCCAGATCGTGAGCATCGTTCGCGGTGGATTTTTCGTCAGCGTGGGCTGCGGAAAAGATCACGCAGAGGGATAAAAAAAAGTAGCGCGACATGGTCACTGCTCCGTCCTGAATTGCGCTGGATTATGCCAGCGCAAACGTCTGCAACGGTGAACTGCTTTTGCCTTTGTGCAGAACATTTTCACTTCGTTGCAACGCAACTGTTTCGATACTGTCAACATGACCTAGCGGCGGTGTCAGCAGAGGTCTAGTATGAGCCGCACTCACGTCAGCCAGGAGGTAAACCATGTCGGCCACCAAGAAGCCTGTAAACACTCCGTTGCACTTACTCCAACAACTCTCGGGCAGCCTGCTCGAGCATTTGGAAAACGCTTGCTCGCAAGCCTTGGCTGATGCTGAAAAACTGCTCGCCAAGCTGGAAAAGCAACGCGGCAAGGCGCAAGAAAAACTGCACAAATCCCGCACCAAATTGCAGGACGCAGCCACTGCCGGTAAAGCCAAGGCACAGACCAAAGCCAAAGGCGCAGTGAAAGAACTGGAAGACCTGCTCGATGCGCTGAAGGATCGTCAGTCCGACACCCGCAGCTACATTCTGCAACTCAAGCGCGATGCCCAGGAAAGCCTGAAACTGGCCCAAGGTGTTGGCCGCGTTCAAGAAGCAGTGGGCAAGGTATTGTCGACTCGCTCGGCCAAACCAGCGGCGGCACCGGCGAAGAAAGCTGCCGCAAAACCTGCTGCAGCCAAAGCTCCGGCGAAAACTGCGGCGGCCAAGCCTGCTGCAAAAGCGGCTGCTAAATCCGCTGCCAAGCCTGCTGCAAAAGCACCGGTGAAAGCCGCTGCAAAACCAGCTACCAAAGCGGCTGCAAAACCTGCTGCGAAAAAACCTGCTGCGGCGAGCGCTGCAAAACCAGCAGCTAAAACCACAGCGGCAAAACCTGCTGCGCGGACTGCCGCTGCCAAGCCGGCTACCCGTGCCGCTGCTACTAAACCAGCTGCGAAGCCAGCCGCTGCCAAAGCTGCTCCAGCGAAAACCGCCGCTGCTAAACCGGCCGCCAAACCTGCTGCCAAAGCTGCGGCAAAACCTGCTGCTAAAACTGCTGCTGCAAAACCCGCTGCCAAGACTGCCGCTAAACCAGCAGCAGCCAAGCCTGCGGCAAAAGCGCCAGCCAAAGCTGCTGCAAAACCGGCTGCCAAACCAGCCGTGAAAGCCGCCGCCAAACCGGCAGCCAAGCCAGCCGCTAAACCGGCCGCTGCTGCCAAACCGGCGACTGCTGCCGCCAAGCCTGCTGCTGCAAAACCAGCCGCCAAGCCAGCTGCGAAACCTGCCGCAAAACCAGCCGTTAAAAAGCCAGCCGCTGCCAAACCAGCTGCCGCCAAACCGGCTACCGCGCCTGCCGCCAAGCCTGCCGCACCGGCAGCGTCGGCTGCGCCAGCGGCACCTGCTCCAGCCGCTACGACCTCGACGCCATCGACTGCGCCATCGCCAGCCGCTGTGTCGAGCACCAGCAACAACCCAACCAGCGCTTCCTAAACGCCGGTCGCCGCGACGCGCAGCACTTGCAGCGCGTCGCGGTTCGGGTTGGCCGCCGTGCCGGCCAAGCCTTCAAGCCAGGTCATCGAACCTGCATAGTTTCGCGTCCATTCCTGCGCCACACCTTCAAGCCGTGACAGCAACGCTCGCTCAGCTTCCAGCTCAAGTGATTTGATCTGCTCGCGCATGCCTTTCAACACCGCGTCATCCATCGCCCGTGCTTTCCATTGCATACGCAGTGTCCGCAGCGGTTGCACCACTTCGATATCCCAAGGCCCGGTCAGCGCCTGAAGTTCGCTGATGCGTTGTTCATCGCAGGTCACCCCGCGTTGCTCCAGCCATAAACCGCACAACAGCAGGCACACGTTCACGCCCGCCGTTTGCAGTTGCAGGCAGGCGTCTTCCACGCCCGGACGGGCGTAGGTGGCAAGGGAAAAGCTCCACAGGTCAGAGGACATCGTGCTACTCGCGCCAGTTGTGAGCGAAGCTGGTAGACTCCGCCGCCATTATGATCCGACTTCAGAACCTGACTTTACAGCGTGGCCCGCAACGTCTGCTAGAAGACGCCGAGCTGACCCTGCACGCCGGCCACAAAGCCGGCCTTATCGGTGCCAACGGCGCCGGCAAATCGAGCCTGTTCGCCTTGATTCGGGGTGAACTGCACCCCGACTCGGGTGACTGCTTCTTGCCGGCTGACTGGCGCATCGCCCATATGCGCCAGGAAATCGAGACGCTCGAGCGCCTTGCCGTCGACTATGTGCTCGATGGCGACCTGCGTCTACGCGAGGTGCAACGTGACCTCGCCGCTGCCGAGGCCGCGCATGACGGTGCCGCTCAGGCCCGTCTGCACTCGGAACTCGACAGCGCCGACGGTTACACCGCCGATGCGCGGGCGCGCAAGTTGCTCGCCGGTCTCGGTTTCACCAACGAGCAGATGGATCGTCAGGTCGGGGATTTCTCCGGCGGCTGGCGGATGCGTCTGAACCTGGCGCAAGCGTTGATGTGCCCGTCGGACTTGTTGCTGCTCGACGAACCGACCAACCACTTGGACCTCGACGCCATCATCTGGCTCGAAGAGTGGCTGAAAAACTACCCGGGCACTTTGCTGCTGATTTCCCACGACCGTGATTTCCTCGACGAAGTCGTCGATCACGTCGCGCATGTCGATCAGCGCAAGATCACCTTGTACCGCGGTGGCTACAGCGCCTTCGAGCGCGCCCGTGCCGAGCGTCTGGCCCAGCAACAACAGGCCTACGAGAAGCAGCAGGCGCAGCGTGCGCACATGGAAAGCTACATCGCCCGCTTCAAGGCGCAAGCAACCAAGGCCCGTCAGGCGCAGAGCCGGATCAAGGCGCTGGAGCGCATGGAAGAGCTGTCGGCGGCCCACGTCGATTCGCCGTTCGACTTCGTCTTCCGCGAGTCGACGAAGATCTCCAGCCCGCTGATCGACCTGTCCGATGCCAGCCTCGGTTACGGCGACAAAACCATACTCGAGAAGGTCAAGCTGCAACTGACCCCGGGTGCGCGGATCGGCCTGCTCGGGCCAAACGGCGCGGGTAAATCGACGCTGATCAAGAACCTCGCCGGTGAGCTATCGCCGATCGCCGGGCGTCTGACCCGTGGTGAAAACACAGTGGTAGGCTACTTCGCCCAGCATCAGCTCGACTCGCTGGATTCCAAGGCCAGCCCATTGCTGCACATGCAGCGCCTGGCACCGAGCGAACGCGAGCAGACCCTGCGCGACTTCCTTGGCGGTTTCGACTTCCGTGGCGCGCGCATCGATGAGCCGGTGCTGAATTTTTCCGGTGGCGAAAAGGCGCGTCTGGCCTTGGCGTTGATCGCCTGGGAACGTCCGAACCTGTTGCTGCTCGACGAACCGACCAACCACCTCGACCTGGAAATGCGCCTGGCGCTGACCATGGCGCTGCAGGAATTCAGCGGCGCGGTGTTGGTGGTGTCTCACGACCGGCACTTGCTCAAGAGCACCACCGATAACTTCTACCTGGTCGCGGACGGCAAGGTCGAAGAGTTCGATGGCGACCTCGAAGACTATGCGCGCTGGCTGGTGGAATACCGTCAGCGCAACGCGCCGGTCAGCAACACTCCGGTCAACCCGGACAAGACCGACAAGAAGGCTCAGCGTCAGGCTGCCGCTGCTCTGCGTCAGCAACTGGCACCGCATAAACGCGAAGCCGACAAGCTCGAAGCTGAGCTCGGCAAACTTCACGAGAAGCTCGCCAAGGTCGATGCTAGCCTCGGCGACAGCGACATCTACGAGCCAGCGCGCAAGAACGAGTTGCGTGATCTGCTCGCCGAACAGGCCAAACTGAAGGTTCGCGAAGGCGAGCTGGAAGAGGCGTGGATGGAAGCCCTCGAGGTGCTGGAAAGCATGCAGGCGGAGCTGGAGGCGCTGTCCTGATGGAAGCGTTCAAGCTGCCGCTGCCGGCGGTGTGGGTCGAGCCGATCTGGTTTACCGTGCAGATTCTGCTGATCCTGCTCGCCGGCTACCTCACTCAGCGCTTCGTTGCCAAAGGCCTGACCCGACTGGGCGAGCGCTATCCGTTCCCGCCGCAGTTGCTGATGCCGCTGCGCGGCGTGTTGCGCTGGCTGATCATGGGCAGCGCGCTGATCTTCGTCTTGGAGCGCCTCGGTGTCTCGGCCACGGTGTTGTGGACGGCGCTGTCGGGTTTCGTTGCGGTGGCGGCGGTCGCGTTCTTTGCGATGTGGAGTGTGCTGTCGAATCTGCTTTGCGCGATTCTGATCTTCACGGTCGGGCCGTTTCGGCTGGGCGATATCGTTGAACTGGTCGACACCACGGACAAGCCTGGCGTGAAGGGGCGGGTGGTGGCGATCAATCTGCTCTACACGACGTTGATCGAAGCGGAAGAGTTGGGGACGGGGAGCGCGATGGTGCAGGTGCCGAACAGTTTGTTCTTCCAGCGTTCGGTGCGGCGTTGGCGTGGGACGGATGTGTTTCCGTCTAGCGGGTTTGAGAAGTAGGGTTTCAAGCAAGATCAAAAGATCGCAGCCTTCGGCAGCTCCTACAGGGATCGCATTCTCATGTAGGAGCTGCCGAAGGCTGCGATCTTTTGCTTTTAGCCCCAAACCGCATTAGCTTTGACAACTTGTTACAGCATGAGTCGAGGTGTGCGATGGAGCTTCAAACATGGCTGGCGTTTTTTGCCGCCTGCTGGGTGATCAGCCTTTCCCCGGGTGCTGGCGCCATTGCGTCGATGTCCAGCGGTCTGCAATACGGTTTCTGGCGTGGTTACTGGAACGCGCTCGGCCTGCAAATCGGTCTGGCCGTGCAGATCGCGATTGTCGGCGCCGGTGTGGGTGCGATCCTGACTGCTTCGGCCACAGCCTTCCACGCGATCAAATGGTTTGGTGTCGCTTACCTCGTGTATCTGGCGATCAAGCAATGGCGCGCGCAGCCCATGGACATGAGCGATGACGCAGCGGTGCGGCCGATCGGCAAGCCGCTGGCATTGGTGTTCCGAGGCTTTCTGGTGAACATCAGCAACCCCAAGGCCCTGGTGTTCATGCTCGCGGTGCTGCCGCAGTTCATCAATCCGCATGCGCCGCTGCTGATTCAATACGTGGTGATTGGCGTGACGATGGTCTGTGTCGACCTGATCGTGATGGCGGGTTACACCGGTCTGGCCTCGAAGGTGCTGCGCCTGTTGCGCACACCGCAGCAGCAGAAACGCATGAACCGCACGTTTGCCGGGCTGTTCATCGGCGCGGCAGCGTTTATGGCGACGCTGCGCAAAGCAGCCGCCTGAACCTCACAGATACACAAATGTGGTGAGGGGATTTATCCCCGATGGGCTGCGCAGCGGTCCCTTCTTTTAAGATCAAGAGGGGGCCCGCTTCGCGAGCCATCGGGGATAAATCCCCTCACCACAAAGTCCACAGCACAAGAGTCCTCAGCAGAAAAGTCCCCAGCACAAAGTTCACAGCACATTTGTGCAGGCCTGCAATCAGCGCAAGATCACCGGCGCAGTATCACGCGGCAAATTGTTGCGCTGCGGCGCCTCACGCGGCTGTTCATAACCGTTGCCACCACCGAGCTGCATGCTCAGTTGCCCGGCCACGTCCTCACCCAGCGCTTTCGACACATCACGCACCACCCGTGGGCGGTTCAGCGAGATCTTGATGTCGCGGTGGTTCACCAGTTTGGTGTCCTGCGCTTCGCCCATCGCCGTGAAGGCCGAAGTGATCTCGAAGGTCTTGGTATTGATCAGGCTGAAATCCGCCACCAGCGTCAGGCCCAGCACCGCCGAATAGCTGTCGGTGTTCGCCAGTTCGTTGATGTCCTGGGTGAAGTCGATGTCCGACACGGTACCGAACAGCACGTAGTCGGCGCCCTTGAAGTTGCCGGCCTTGATCCGCTTGATCACGTCGTAGACGTCACCCTTGGACGACGCGGTGTACGGCGTGCCCTGCACCAGTTGGAACATGCCGGTACGCAGAATTTCACCCTTGATGTCACCGGTGAATTTACGCAGCTCGCCTTGTTCGATGTAGCTGGTGCTCGCTTCGATCTCGTTGTAGCTCGAAGAACCGCTGGCGCTGTAGTAACCCTCGCGATGGCTGCTCTGCGCCGAAACGATGTGTATGTATTGCTCCACACGCTCCTGATACGCCAGATCCGTTACCGCAACTTTCGGGGCCGCTTGCACGCTGAACGCGCAAGCCAGGGCCATCATGCCAATCCATGCGCGCATCAATTAACGCTCCGTGGTTTTGCGAATCTCTTTTTCGTCCATCCACTCGGCCAGACCGCTTTCAACGTCGATCAATTGCAGGCTGAATTTGTAGAAGACGTCCTTGTAGTCGCTGCTGCGCTTGACGATCGAGCTGATCGAACCTTCGATGCGGTACTTGGCGGCAACCATGTTGCCAGTCTTGGCCACGGTGCTCTTCTTGTACAGACCGCTCTGGTTTTGCAGCTTGAGCTGGTCAACCTGGCTCTGCATCGCATTGTTGTCGCTGGCGAAACGCGCAACGCCGGTCTTCATCAACTGAGTCTTGATGCTGGTGGTGATTTCGCGGGTGTCGATGTACTCGCTGGTCTTGTTCTTGACGTCGTAGACCTGAACCACCGGACGGCCCTGCAGGATGCCGGACTGGGCCAACGAGCGGGTCATCGATTCGGCGATCATTTGCAGGTCGGTCGAACCGAATTCGTTGGTCACGGTTTCAACCGCTTTGGTGTCGCCGTAGCTGATGTTCTTGCTGCCCAGGGTCGGCGAAGTATTGGCGCAACCGGAGGCCAGCAGGGCGATGACGGCGATGCAGGAAAAGCGTGCAAACATGGGAGTGCTCTCTAAATCAGGAATAGGGTGGCGGGCTTACGGCGTCTTGATTTCCAGACGGAAGTCCACGGCTTTCGGGGTCGGGGCGATGCCCTGAATGAAGCTGGTCTGGGCGCCGTACATCATTTGGCTTTTCCAGACTTCTTCTTCGGCGATCGGGAAACCTTCCGCACCGAGCCAGGCGAAGCGGTAGTAGAAAATCTTGTTGCTGTTGAGGGTGTTGCTCAACTGCACATTAACCGTCATGAAACCGTTTTCGCGGGCGACGCGCATGGCGCCGACGACGATGTGTTTCTGCGGGCCCATGGCCACGACTTTGCTCGCGGCGCTGCCCGGCTCAGGCGGTGGCGGGGTGGCGCAGCCGCTGGCGAGCAAGGCGAGGGCGGCGACGGCGATGAGTTTGAAGCGCATGCAAAGACTCCGTTCTTAAGGTTGTTTGAGGCTGGCGACGTTGGTCGCGCTGGCGCTCGGCATCACGTGGGCGGCGATACCGCCGGCGAACACCTGATTGCCGACGGCGCGCAGGCTGATCACTTGATAACGCTGATCGATGGTGACCTTGACCACCGAGCCGCCGACGGCGCTCGGCAGGGTGACCTGATGCTCACCTTTCTTCAAGCGCAGACGCACCACCTGGGTGTTGTCTGGCAGGGTGCGCCACGTACGGGTATCGGCACCTTCGAGCACAGCTGAAGAAATACCCACGGCGAGACCGGCCAGCGGGCTGGTTTCGTTGAGTTTCTTTTGCGCCACACCTTTGGTGATCGCGCGCACGGTGGTGCGGACGATGATGCCCGGCATGTCATCACGCAGGGCGCGGCGGGACATGGCGGTGGTGCTGTTGAGTGCGGTCAGATTCACTTGCTGACCGTCGACGCCGATCTGCGCAAAAGTCGCAGTGGAGGTGTCCGCTTTGATGATCGGGAACGACAGCGGGGTGATCACCACGTTGTTGGCAATCGGCAATGGCAGCGGAATGCGGATCGAATCACGCGCCGGTGCCAGACCGCTTTGCACCACGATCAGGATGTCGCTGTCATCGGACTTCGACGGCTTGTCGAGGTCGATCAGCGCTTGTTCCAGCAGTGGCGTGTTCGGGCGCAGTTCGGCGGCTTTGCGGTAGCCCGGCGCGGCGAGGTCTTTTTCGCCCAGCGCTTCGTAAACGTAGCCGGCCAGGTAGTGGCTGAACGCACTCTGATAGCTGTTTTTCAGGCCGACCACTTCCGGCGCGTCGAGGCTGGCGACCGGGTAACCCTGCAGGTCTTTGTACTGCGTCTTGACGCCTTCTTTCTCGGCCTCTTCTTCGCTCTTGAGGTATTCCTTGTCGCGCAGGTCGGCGATCACCGCTTCACGTTCGTGAGTCTTTTTGATCGCGGTGCGGGCGCCGTCGAAATCGTTGACCGCCAACAGGTTCAGGGCCATCTGCGTGGTCAGCATGACTTTTTCGTAGTCGTAGCCTTCGTAGCGACGCACCTTGTCGTTGACGATGAAGCTGCCGAACTGGGCCAGGTACTTGCCGGTATCGAGCTTGACCGAATCTTCCCACTGACCGACCACCACGTCGGCGCTGGTCCAGGCGTTCTGGCTGCCGGACAGGTCGCCCTTGGCGCGCAACAACTCACCTTTCTCGAAGTAATAGAGCAGGTCTTTGTCCGCGCTAGAGTTGTTCTTTTCCAGCAGGGTCAGCGCCGCGTCGACGTTGCCGGAGGCCAGTTGCTGGTTGGTCTGGGCCAGTTCCGAATCGTAATTGCGAAAGGCCGAACAGCCGGACAGCAGAGTGACGGCGCTGAGCGCGATCAGAGTGGGGGCGCGGAATGCCATGGGGTGACGTCTTCCCTGAGTGCAGATAAGTGCAGCCGCGTGTGCTGGTCGGGCTGTAGTGACCGATCGACAGTGGCGCTGGCCTCCTGCCAATTCCTCATAACCAGAGGAGCTTTAATGCCGTTTCGCCATAGCGAAGGCGCGGCATTATAAGCGCGGGATGATGGCCATGTGATAGCTTTTTAATTGCATGTGTCAGTCAGGTGCCATTACGGCCGCTGCCGGTGTTTCGGGGAACAGCCACGACGATCCGATGAAAAAGCCCTGATACAAAAAGACCCGTAGGCTCAATAGCTGGTGGCTTTGGTCGATGCGCACGGTCAGGCCGCCCTCCGCACCTTCGTAGGGAAAACGCACGCGGTGCAGGCCTTTTTTCAGGCGCAGCCGGGCGACCAGGGTTTTGTCCGGCAGGGTGCGCCAGGTGCGCGTGTCAGCCTCTTCGAAAGGGTCGGGATCGGTGACTACCAGCGAAGCCTTGGAAGGATCGCGCTCGTTCCTTTCCGCCTGGCCGATGGCGGCCATGTTGGCGCGGAACATCGCCCGCGAAATGATCTGCGGCATGTCATCGCGCAAGGTACGCATGGCCATGTCGGTGACGCTGTTGATCATCGTCAGTTTCTGCTGTTTCCCGTCGACGACGATATGCGTCAGGGGCGGTGTAAGGGTGTCGGGGAGCATCACCGGAAATGAGATCGGCGCAACAATCGTCAGGTTTTCGTTGAGGCGCACCGGAATCGGCACTTGCACCGAGCTGCGCGCCGGGGCGAAACCGCTCTGCACCAGGATCAGAACTTCGCTTTCATCATCGTCCGGTCCGGGCTTGTCGAGATTGCGCAACGCGCTTTCGAGGAAGGGCACGCCCGGCCGCAACTCGATCGCCTGACGATAACCCGGCGCCGCGAGCGTGCGTTCGCCCAAACCTTCATAGGTGAAACCGGCCAGATAATGGCTGAACGCACTTTGGTAACCGTTCTTCAGCTCGATGACCTGCGGAGCGTCGAGGACGGCGACCGGGTAGCCTTGCAGGTCTTTGTAATGCAGCTTGATCCCTTGCTGCTTGGCTTGCTCTTCAGCCTCTTCGTATTGCCGTTCGCGCTGGCGGGCAATCAGGGTTTCACGTTCGTGGGTTTTCTTGATGTCGGCGCGGGCCCCGTCGAAATCGTTGTCTGCCAATTGATTGAGGGCCATCTCGGTGGTCAGCATGACCTTTTCGTAGTCGTAGCCTTCGTAGCGCAGCAGCTTGTCATTGACCAGCATCGTGCCCATTTCATTGCCGAAACGGGTCAGCAGCTTCATGGGCGCGGAGGGCACGGCGTCTTCACGCTGGATAATCATCTGCTCAGCGGTGCGCCAGGCTTCCTGACTTTTTGGCAGGGCGGTGCCAGCGCTGAGAATCGCGCCTCGCTCCAGGTAATACAGCAGATCCTTGTCTTCCCACGGATTGTTGACCTTCAGCACGTACAGCGCTTCGTTGAGGTCGCCCTTGGCCATCTGGTTGATGGTTTGCTGCATTTCCTCATCGTAATTGCGGTAAGCGGCGCACCCGCTCAGTTGCACGATGGCGCTGAGCAGCAGGAAGAATGGCAGGCAATGGCGCATGGAGACAGGTTCTTCCTTGAACGGCAAAGGCTGGGAGGTGACGC
Source organism: Pseudomonas sp. 18058 (assembly GCF_902706155.1). Taxonomy (NCBI): domain Bacteria; kingdom Pseudomonadati; phylum Pseudomonadota; class Gammaproteobacteria; order Pseudomonadales; family Pseudomonadaceae; genus Pseudomonas; species Pseudomonas sp. 18058. Next base: position 37,897 of record NZ_CACSJY010000029.1, on the reverse strand, counting down.
ATTATAGGGGCGGTTTGCGCCCGGAAGTGGTCATCGAATTCAGCGCTGAAACATATCAAACAGCGACAAAGCTTGAGGGAAATGGCGCCGGAGTGAACAATATGTAACTCCGTATTTCCCCTTGAGACTCCTTCATGACTGCCTCGTCCCGATTTCTGGCCTGGCTGCTGTTCCCTTTGTTTGCCTTGAGCAGCTTCAATCTGCTGGCCGATACCGTGGAAGGCGCGCCACAAGCGCTGCACCTGCTCGATTACATCAGCGCGGATTACCCGCCGACGGTCGAGGCGGGCACAGTTGTCGATGACGCCGAATACCGCGAGCAACTGGAATTCACCCAAGCGCTGCAAGGCTTGATCGCCGACATGCCGGCCAAGCCTGAAAAGGCTGCGTTGGAGCAGGGCGTCGCCGCGTTGCGTGCGGCCATCACCGCGAAGCAGGACGGCGCGGAAGTGGCCCGTCAGGCGCGGCAACTGGGCGCGAAACTGGCCGTGGCGTATGAAGTCAGTCAGGCGCCGATCATCACCCCGGATCCGACCCGTGGCGCGCCGTTGTATGCGCAGAACTGCTCGGTGTGTCACGGCGATACCGGCCTCGGCGATGGCCCGGCGGGTGTCGGCATGTCGCCGGCGCCGGCCAATCTGCGTGAGGCGGCGCGGATGGATCACCTGAGTCTGTACGCGATTTACAGCACCCTCGGCCAAGGCGTCGAAGGCACCGACATGCCAGCGTTCGCCGATCAGCTCGACGATCGCCAGCGTTGGGATCTGGCCACTTACATCGCCGGTTTCAGTGCTGATGCAGCGGCCGCTCAATCCGAGAAAACCTACAACATCGCCGATCTGGCGCGCCAGACCCCGGCCGAAGTGCAGGGCGCTGAAGGCCCGCAAGCGGCGGCGACTTTCCGTGCGCAGCGAGCGCAACCGCCGCAGGTCAAACGCGGCCCGGCGCAGTTGCTCGACTACACCGCAGCGACGCTGGACAAGAGTCTGGCGGCGTACCGCGCCGGTGAACACGATCAGGCTTACGACCTGTCAGTGGCGGCGTATCTGGAAGGTTTCGAGCTGGTTGAGAGTTCGCTGGATAACGTCGACGCCAACGTACGCAAGGACACTGAAAAATCGCTGATGGCTTACCGTCAGTCGTTGCAGGACGGTTTGCCGGTCGCACAGGCCGAGCAGCGTCTGGACGCGGCCAAGGCCAAGTTGAAAGAGTCTGCCGGGTTGCTCGGCAGCGATGGTTTGAGCTGGTCGCTGAGCTACATCTCCGGTTTGCTGATTCTGCTGCGCGAAGGCCTGGAAGCGATTCTGGTACTGGCGGCGATTCTGGCGTTCCTGCGCAACACCGGCCAGCAGTCGGCGGTGCGCAGCGTCAACGTCGGTTGGGGCTTGGCGCTGCTGGCCGGCCTCGGCACCTGGGCGTTGGCGGCTTACGTGATCGATGTCAGCGGTTCGCAGCGTGAATTGCTCGAGGGCGCGACGGCGCTGTTCGCCAGCGTCATGGTCTTGTGGCTGGGCGTGTGGATGCACGATCGTCGCCACGCCGCAGCCTGGCAGGATTACATCAAGAGCAGTCTGGTCGGCGGTGGCGGGCGGTTTGGTTTTGCGATCCTTGCGTTCTTCTCGGTGTATCGCGAGTTGTTTGAAGTGATCCTGTTCTACGAAACCCTGTGGTTGCAGGCCGGCCCCGCCGGGCATGACGCGGTACTCGCCGGTGGTGCGACGGCGCTGGTGCTGCTGGTCGGTCTGGCGTGGGTGATCCTGCGCGGTTCGGCGAAACTGCCGCTGACGTTGTTCTTCAGCATCAACGCGGCGCTGCTCTGCGCGCTGTCGGTGGTGTTTGCCGGGCATGGCGTCAAGGCGTTGCAGGAAGCCGGAATCTTCGGCACGCGGCCGGTGGCGTTCTTTGAGTTTGACTGGCTGGGGATTCATGCCGATGCGTATTCGTTGACGGCGCAAGCGGTGGCGATTCTGGCGATTGTTGTGTTGTATGGGCGTAGTTGGGTGGCTGAGAAGAAGCGGATTTCGGCTGCTTGATTGGGTGATCCCTTAAAAGATCGCAGCCTTCGGCAGCTCCTACATAGGTTCGTGTATACCTGTAGGAGCTGCCGCAGGCTGCGATCTTTTGCTTTATGAGGTAAACAAAATGCGTGTATGGATCGATGCCGACGCCTGCCCACGGGCGGCGAAGGATCTGGTGGTGAAGTTTGCGCTCAAGCGCCAGTACGAAGTGGTGCTGGTGGCCGGGCAGCCGCAGATCAAGCCGGGGCTGGCCATCGTCAAACTGATCGTGGTGCCGAGCGGGCCGGATGCGGCGGATGATTATCTGGTCGAGCACGCGGTGCCTGGCGAACTGGTGATTTGCAGCGATATCCCGCTGGCCGATCGGCTGGTGAAGAAGGGCGTGGCGGCGCTGGATCCGCGCGGCAAGGAATTTGATGCGCAGAACATGGGCGAGCGATTGGCGGTGCGCAACCTGTTCACCGATCTGCGCGAACAAGGCCAGATGAGCGGCGGCCCGGCACCGTTTGGCGATCGCGAGAAGCAGGCGTTTGCCAATGCGCTGGACCGGATTCTCACCCGACTGACCCGTAAACCCTGAGCCCAACACAAATCCCCCTGTGGGAGCGGGCTTGCTCGCGAAAGAGGTGTGTCATTCAACTTGATGTTGGCTGATACGACGCCTTCGCGAGCAAGCCCGCTCCCACATTTGGTTTTGTGTGTTGTCTTGGATCAAGCGTCGTTTTCGTGGGTCAGTTCGAGCACGCGGTCGACCAGTTTGTTGATCCCCGAAGCCGCCTCGCTGATGTTCTGCGCCAGCATATAAGCCGGGGTCGTCACCAGTTTGCGCGCCTTGTCTTCGATGATCTCGGTCACTGCGCAATCTTCATGCGTCGCGCCCATCTTGTTCATCGCCGTGGCGGTGTCGGCGTCATTGCCGATGGTGCAGGTCACGCCCGGACCGTAGATCTTCGCCGCGAGTGCCGGCGAAATGCACATCAAACCCACTGGTTTGCCTGCTTCGGCAAACGCCTCGGCCAGCGCCAGTACTTCAGGCTGTACGCTGCAGCCAGCGCCTTCGACAGCAAAGTTCGACAGGTTCTTCGCCGCACCAAAACCGCCGGGCACGATCAGCGCATCGAAGTCATCGACGTCAGCCTCGCGGATGTCCTTGATGTTGCCTCGGGCAATCCGTGCCGACTCGACCAGCACGTTGCGGGTCTCGGGCATTTCTTCGCCGGTCAGGTGGTTGATCACATGCAATTGCGCGATGTTCGGGGCGAAGCACTGTACCTGCGCGCCGCGTTGATCAAGGCGCAGCAGGGTGATGACGCTTTCATGGATCTCGGCGCCGTCGTACACGCCACTGCCGGACAGGATCACTGCAACTTTTTTGCTCATGGGTTTCTCTCCAGATTCATGGCGCTAAATGTCCACTAAATTGTCGCGCGTTGCCATAGGGTAAACAGGCGGCTACACCTAGGATCTGTTCATACGATTGCGAGCAGGGCGCGTCATGGACTTGATTCTGTATGCGGTGCCGTTTTTCCTCGTGTTGATTGCGCTCGAACTGATCGCCGACCGCTGGCGCGGGGTGAGCAATTATCGCCTCGCCGATGCGGTGAACAGCATCAGCACCGGCGTGTTGTCGACCACCACCGGGCTGCTGACCAAAGGTGTCGGGCTGTTGACCTACGCCTTCGCCCTCGAGCATCTGGCGCTGTTCAAACTGCCAGCGAACAGCGTTTGGGTCTGGATGCTGGCCTTCGTCTTCTACGATTTCTGTTACTACTGGCTGCACCGCATGGGCCATGAACGCAACATCTTCTGGGCCGCGCATTCGGTGCATCACCAGAGCGAGGAATACAACCTCTCTACTGCGCTGCGCCAGACCAGCACCGGGTTTCTGCTCGGCTGGATTTTCTACCTGCCGATGGCGGTGCTCGGCGTGCCGTTGCTGGTGTTCGTCAGCGTCGCGGCGCTGAACCTGCTCTATCAATTCTGGGTCCACACCCAACACATTCCCAAGCTCGGCTGGTTCGAGTGGTTCTTCGTTACGCCGTCCAATCATCGGGCCCACCATGCACAGAACGCTCTCTACATGGATCGCAACTACGGCGGAGTGTTCATTCTTTGGGATCGTCTGTTCGGCACGTTTCAGGAAGAGGACGACAACGAGCCGGTGATTTTCGGCGTGACCACGCCGCTGGCGAGCTGGAATCCGTTGTGGGCCAACCTGCAGTTTTATGCGCAATTGTGGGACGACGCGCGTCGGGCCGAGCGCAAGTGGGACAAGCTGCGCATCTGGTTTATGCGCACCGGCTGGCGCCCGGCGGACGTCGCGGCGAAGTACCCGATGAGCAAGCCGGATCTGGCGCAGTTTCGCAAATTCGAGGTGCCGCTTGAGCGTCGCCAGCAATGCTACGTGGCGCTGCAGTTTTGCGTGTACATCGCGCTGGGCAGTTATCTGATGAATCTGGAGCGCAGCCTGCCGACCGCCGCGTTGTTAATCGGCTGGGGCGCGGTGGCGTTCGGGGTGTTTGCGTTGGGCGTGAGCCTGGAGAATCGCCCGTGGGCGTTGAAGGTCGAGCTGTTGCGGCTGGGGTTGAACGTGCCGCTGGTGGGGCTGGCGCCGCTGGTTGGATTGTGGCCGGCCAGCCCGATGATCTGGGCTGGTTTGCTCGGGTACAGCCTGCTCAGCGGCATCGGGCTGTATAGCTGCCGTCAGCGCGTTACTCGGCTGGCGGTTTAGGTTCGGCGGACTTGGCTGGCTCGGCGAGTTGCAGTTGCTCAGCCTTGGCAGCTTGTTCGGCTTTTGCAATTTGCTCGTCTTCGTAAATCTTCTTCGCCAGACGCGCATTCTTGAAGCGGCGGCGCAGCCACAGGCCAACACCGAGCACCAGCAAGGCGCCAAGCACCCACAGCTCGTATTTCTTGATGCTGCCGAGCATGCCTTCCAGCACCGCGCCGAAGTGGTACGCCGCAGCGGCCAGCGCCGTGGCCCAGATCGCCGCGCCAATGCCGTTCAGCAGCAGGTAGCGTCCCGGCGGATAACCCGACAGGCCGATCGCCACCGGCATCACCGTGCGCAAGCCATAAACAAAGCGGAAGCTCAGCACCCAGATGTCCGGGTGCTTGCGAATGTGTTCCAGCGCGCGGTCACCCATCATCTGCCAGCGCGGTTTGCGCGCGAGCAATTTGCGCCCGTGCTTGCGCCCCATGAAGTACCACAGCTGATCACCGGCATAGCTGCCGAAGAACGCCACGACCACCACCAGGTTTATGTCCATGTATCCACGGAACGCGAGGAAGCCTGCGAGCACCAGGATGGTTTCGCCTTCGAAGAACGTGCCAAGAAACAAGGCAAAGTAGCCGAAGTCATGCAGAAATTGTTGGAGCATTGTCTGGGTGCTGGCGAAATGAACGCGCAGCCTAACCCTTCGGACACATTCATGAAAGTGTCCAAATGTGTCTCGACGTGAACAATTCCTACAATAAGAATGGAATCCGGCTACGTGCCACAGGCCTCACACAACTGTAATCTGTTCGTCATAATGGCCGTCTATAACTGTCACGCTCGCCCGTTTGCGCGGGCTCAGGAGTCCGCCGTGAGCTTTACCCCTGCCAACCGTCTGTTCCCCGCCACTCGCTTGCGTCGCAACCGCCGCGATGATTTTTCGCGTCGGCTGGTAAGGGAAAACGTACTGACGGTTGATGATCTGATCCTGCCGGTGTTCGTGCTCGACGGTGAGAACCGTCGCGAAGCCGTGGCCTCGATGCCCGGCGTAGAGCGCCTGAGCATCGACCTGTTGCTGGAAGAAGCCGCCAAGTGGGTCGAACTGGGGATTCCGGCGCTGGCGCTGTTTCCGGTCACGCCTCCTGAATTGAAATCCCTCGACGCCGCTGAAGCGTGGAACCCTGAAGGCATCGCCCAGCGCGCCACTCGCGCCTTGCGTGAGCGCTTTCCGGAACTCGGTGTGATCACTGACGTGGCGCTCGACCCGTTCACCACCCACGGTCAGGACGGCATTCTCGACGAAGAAGGCTACGTGCAGAACGACATCACCGTCGACGCACTGGTGCGTCAGGCGTTGTCCCATGCCGAAGCTGGCGCACAGGTGGTGGCGCCGTCGGACATGATGGACGGTCGCATTCAGGCGATTCGCGAAGCGCTGGAAATCGCCGGCCACGTCAATGTGCGGATCATGGCCTATTCGGCCAAGTACGCCAGCGCCTACTACGGCCCGTTCCGCGATGCCGTGGGTTCAGCTTCGAATCTCGGCAAGGCCAACAAAGCCTCTTATCAGATGGATCCGGCCAACAGCGACGAAGCGCTGCACGAAGTCGGTGCGGACTTGTCTGAAGGCGCGGACATGGTCATGGTCAAACCGGGCATGCCGTATCTGGACATTCTTTTCCGGGTAAAAGATGCCTTCAAAGTGCCGACCTTCGTCTATCAGGTTAGTGGCGAATACGCCATGCACATGGCGGCGATCCAGAATGGCTGGTTGAGCGAGGCGGTGATTCTCGAATCACTGACCGCCTTTAAACGTGCCGGCGCTGATGGCATCCTGACTTACTTTGCTGTCCGTGCCGCTCAATTGTTACGAGAGCAGAAATAGCCCTCCCAGGAACATTCGATGAATACCGAAGGACTCACTGAAGTTGCAGTAAAAGAAGCTCAGCCGGTGGTGGAGCAGATCACCGAGACCCCGCCGGAACTGGAGCCAGCGCCACCCGCGCCGGTGGCCGAAACCGCTGTGGCGGTGCCGGCGATCGCCATTCCCGGTCTGGATGACAGCAGCCTGTACATCCACCGCGAGCTCTCGCAACTGCAATTCAATATCCGCGTGCTGGAACAGGCGCTGGACGAGTCCTATCCGTTGCTGGAACGTTTGAAGTTCCTGCTGATCTTCTCCAGCAATCTCGACGAATTCTTTGAAATCCGTGTCGCCGGCCTGAAGAAGCAAATCACCTTTGCCCGTGAGCAGGCCGGTGCCGATGGCCTGCAACCGCATCAAGCGCTGGCGCGGATCAGCGAGCTGGTGCACGGTCATGTTGACCGTCAGTACGCGATCCTCAACGACATCCTGCTGCCGGAGCTGGAAAAGCATCAGGTGCGCTTCATCCGTCGCCGCAACTGGACGGTCAAGCTCAAGACCTGGGTGCGCCGCTATTTCCGCGACGAGATCGCGCCGATCATCACCCCGATCGGCCTCGACCCGACGCACCCGTTCCCGTTGCTGGTGAACAAGAGCCTCAACTTCATCGTCGAGCTGGAAGGCATCGACGCCTTCGGTCGCGATTCCGGTCTGGCGATCATCCCGGCACCGCGTCTGTTGCCACGGATCATCAAGGTGCCGGAAGAAGTCGGCGGCCCCGGCGACAACTATGTGTTCCTGTCGTCGATGATCCACGCCCACGCCGATGACCTGTTCCAAGGCATGAAGGTTAAGGGTTGCTACCAGTTCCGCCTGACCCGAAACGCCGACCTGGCGCTCGACTCCGAAGACGTCGAAGACCTGGCCCGCGCGCTGCGTGGCGAATTGTTCTCGCGTCGTTACGGTGATGCGGTGCGTCTGGAAGTCGCCGACACCTGCCCGAAACACCTCTCGGATTACCTGCTCAAGCAGTTCAACCTGAGCGAGAGCGAGCTGTATCAGGTCAATGGCCCGGTCAACCTGACGCGGCTGTTCAGCATCACCGGTCTGGACAGTCATCCAGAGCTGCAGTACACGCCGTTCACCCCGCAGATCCCGAAACTGCTGCAGAACAGCGAAAACATTTTCAGCGTGGTCAGCAAGCAGGACATCCTGTTGCTGCACCCGTTCGAGTCGTTCACCCCGGTGGTCGACCTGCTGCGCCAAGCCGCGAAAGATCCGCACGTACTTGCTGTACGGCAGACGTTGTACCGCTCCGGCGCCAACTCCGAGATTGTCGATGCGCTGGTCGATGCCGCGCGTAACGGCAAGGAAGTCACGGCGGTCATCGAGTTGCGTGCGCGCTTCGACGAAGAATCCAACCTGCAACTGGCCAGCCGTCTGCAAGCGGCCGGTGCGGTGGTGATCTACGGCGTGGTCGGTTTCAAGACCCACGCCAAGATGATGCTGATCCTGCGTCGCGAGGCCGGCGAAATTGTGCGTTACGCGCACCTCGGCACCGGCAACTACCACGCCGGCAACGCCAAGCTGTACACCGACTACAGCCTGCTGACTTCCGACGACGCCTTGTGCGAAGACGTCGGCAAACTGTTCAGCCAGTTGATCGGCATGGGTAAAACCCTGCGCATGAAGAAGCTGCTGCATGCGCCGTTCACGCTGAAGAAGGGCATGCTCGACATGATTGCCCGCGAGACCCAGTTCGCCGTCGAAGGCAAACCGGCGCACATCATCGCCAAGTTCAACTCGCTGACCGATCCGAAGATCATCCGCGCGCTGTACAAGGCCAGCCAGTCCGGTGTGCGCATCGATCTGGTGGTGCGCGGCATGTGCTGCCTGCGTCCGGGGATTGCCGGGGTTTCGCACAACATTCATGTGCGCTCGATCATCGGTCGCTTCCTGGAACACACGCGGGTGTTCTACTTCCTCAACGGCGGCGACGAACAGATGTTCCTCTCCAGCGCCGACTGGATGGAGCGCAACCTCGACAAACGCGTCGAGACTTGCTTCCCGGTGGAAGGCAAAAAGCTGCTGACCCGGGTGAAGAAAGAGCTGGAGCTGTATTTGACTGACAACACTCATAGCTGGAGTTTGCAGTCGGATGGTCGTTACATCCGCAACACGCCGACGGGTAATCAGAACCCGAGGAGTGCGCAGGCGACGTTGCTGGAGCGGTTGGGTAGCCCGATTTTGCCGGTGAGCAGCTAGGGCCAAAGGCAAGAGCCCCTCATCTCAAACCAAACCCAATAAAAAAGGCGATCCCCGCGGATCGCCTTTTTCATACCTGTCATCCACACACCTGTAGGAGCTGCCGAAGGCTGCGATCTTTTGACGTTGATCGTAAAAAAACAGATCAAAAGATCGCAGCCTTCGGCAGCTCCTACAGTGGAGATTTTCGGTGTCTCAGTGGACGGTGAGGACGATGCCCACTCGCGTCAGCCAATCGGCTTCGAGGCCAAAATCTGCCTGAGTCAGCTGATTTTCATCCAGCCAGTTCTCCGGGAATTCCACGTCCAGGGTGTCGCCCTTGGCATGCAACACCACCTGCGGCATCGCCTGTGTGCCACGGATGTGGTGGAACAGAATCGCGAAACGCAGCAGCACGCACAGGCGAATCAGCTTGGCGCCGTCGTCACCGAAGTCGGCGAATTTGTCTTTGGGAATGTTACGGCGATGGCCGCGCACCAGCAGGGCGAGCATCTGTTGGTCTTCGCGGGAGAAACCGGCGAGGTCCGAGTGCTCAATCAAATAAGCGCCGTGCTTGTGGTAGTGGTAGTGCGCGATGTCGAGACCGACTTCGTGCACTTTCGCCGCCCAGCCGAGCAATTCGCGCCAGATGCCGTCGTCCAGCTCCCAATCCACGGCGACCTGATCGAACGCGTGCAAGGCTTTGCGTTCAACCCGTGCCGCTTGTTCCTGATCAACGTGATAGCGCTCCATCAGCGAAGTGAGGGTGCGTTCGCGCACGTCTTCGTGATGATGGCGACCGAGCAGGTCATACAGCACACCTTCACGCAGAGCGCCTTCGCAGTGATCCATGCGTTGCAGTTCAAGCGCATCAAAAATTGCTTCGAGAATCGCCAGACCCGCCGGGAAAATCGCCCGGCGATCAGGCTTGATGCCTTCAAAATCGATCTTGTCGGCATCTCCCAGTTTGAACAGACGACGCTTGAGCCACGCCAGCCCCTCGGCATTCACTTCGCCGGTGCCATGCCCGCCAGCCTTCAACGCGAGGCCGATGGCGCGGATGGTGCCCGAGGAGCCGATGGCTTCATCCCAGGTCAGGCGATGCAGGGCGTGTTCGATGCTCATGATCTCCAGCCGCGCCGCCGTGTATGCCTGGGCGTAACGGGCCGGGGTGATCTTGCCGTCCTTGAAATAGCGCTGGGTGAAGCTGACGCAGCCCATTTGCAGGCTTTCGCGCAGCAGCGGTTCGAAGCGCTGGCCGATGATGAACTCGGTACTGCCGCCACCGATGTCGGCGACCAGACGTTTGCCCGGGGTGTCGGCGAGGGTGTGCGACACACCGAGGTAAATGAGGCGGGCTTCTTCACGGCCGGAGATGACTTCCACCGGATGACCGAGGATTTCTTCGGCGCGGTGGATGAATTCGAGGCGGTTGCGCGCTTCACGCAAGGCGTTGGTGCCGACGATACGCACGGCACCGAGCGGCATACCGTTGATCAGTTGGGCAAAACGCTTGAGGCAATCGAGGCCTCGCTGCATCGATTCTTCGTTGAGCTTGCGCTCATCGTCGATGCCGGCGGCCAGTTGCACCTTCTCGCCGAGGCGCTCAAGGATGCGGATTTCGCCGTTCTGGGCCTTGGCCACGACCATGTGAAAGCTGTTGGAGCCCAGGTCGATTGCGGCGATCAGGGACAAATTCTTGGCTTTGGATTGCGGCATGGTCAGGGGGTCTCGGTCGATAACCTCGACATCGTGCCACGATCAACGGCTGCCGCCAACGCACAGAGATCAAGGTTGATGCTGTAGATGGCCGATCGGATGCTGATCCGGGAATAGTGATTGCTGTGTTAGTTGATACAAAGAGTGACTCTATAAGCGGAATGTTTTCCTACGGCATATAAAGCTTTTTACCTCGGTGCTGCAGAACTTTTTCGGCAAGTGTTAATAACTTCTTCCTTCGCCATGTAAGTGCAATTTCCTACTGGCTTTGACACCGTGTCTTCTTCTTATTCGTAGGCAATGTCCTCAGACTGTGTAAGTCGGGTATGAGTGCTGGCTGTAGCCGGCTCGTACTCTTTTTGCAGGGATGAAGGCTTCAACTGAATTGAAGTCAATAAGTGTCGGGTAGACAAACTATGAAAACAATAAGTGCTTTAATGGCGGCTGCAATGATTGCCAGCGTTTCTATCAATGCTCAGGCGGCTATTGATCTGCGGGTCAAGGGCACGATTGTGCCGGCCAGTTGTGTGCCGTTTCTGCAGGGCGGTGGCGTTGTCGATTACGGCAACATTGCGGCAGAGGATCTTAATCAGACCTCGTACACGGTGCTGGAAAAGAAAGAGATCGTCTTTAACATCAATTGCCGGGGCCAGACCAAGGTCGGACTCAAGGCGCAGGACGGCAAAGACTTCAGTCAGGTGCCGGGCATTCTGGCCAGCACGATCGGTGCGGATTACACCGACAACTACAACTACGGTCTGGGCGCGACTGCCAATGGCGAGCATATTGGCGGGTATGCGATCAACCTCAAACCGGACAGCTTCCTGTCCGCGAGCCAGCCAATCAGGCCGATTACTTCGGTGGACAATGGCAACAGCTGGCTGGCAACTGCCACCGGTGCGGTCGGTCAGGCAGATAACGTTGCGGCTTGGTCGCGGATGAGCGGACTGCTGGCGCCGGTGTCCTTCATCACCTTAACCGGTGTGCTGGAAGTTCAGGCGGTAATCAATAAGGCAGGGGAATTAACCATCGATAATGATGTGCCTCTGGATGGCCTGGCTACTTTCGAACTCAGCTATCTCTGATCGTCGTCAGCGCCGCCGGCATGTCACTGAGCAGTGATGTGCCGGAACATGCTGTTAAATAATTAACTGTCGTTGTTTTGTCGCGAGGCTGTGTTGCTCGTGAGGGTGTTCTGTGGCCAGAGTAATGGTTTTAATTAAAGTTATTCCAATTGTTTTCTTTGTTGCCGTGTTGGTCGCAAGTTTGTCGGTGCGCGCCGACGGCATGGTGCCAGAAACTACTGTGGTCATTCTTAATGAAGAGGATGGCGAAACAACCATCAATATAAAAAATACCGATGCGACGCCAGCCTTGTTGTACTCGTCGATCAAGAACCTCCCGGAAGATTCCGAGTTTCTCGCGTTGGTAACCCCGCCAATCACCCGGGTAGAAGCCTCGGACAAACAATTGGTGCGGGTGATCGGGCAGTTCTCCGAACCGCTGAAAACCCAGCGCCTTAAACGCATCATTTTCGAAGGCGTACCGCCGAGAAAACCCGCAGACACGGCATCCGTCGGCGTTACGATCCGGCAAAACCTGCCGCTGATCATTCATCCGCGTGGCCTGGCGAAAAATCCCACGCCGTGGACGCTGCTTGATTGGTCGCTGGTGGGCGATGTCCTGCAAGTGCGCAATGAAAGCCCCTACGTCGTACGGCTATCCCAAGAGGTCGTGCTGACCCCGCAGAATCACCTCGCGGATATTGGTCGAACCTACGTGCTGCCGGGCGAAGTCCTGCAGCGCAAGCTTGATAAACAGCCGCAATCGGCCACGGGAGTCACGTTTTACCCGGCAACGGTTTATGGCTTCACCGTCGACAGCTACGACGCTCGCCTCAATGTCCAAGGGCCTTGAAGCATGGCCAGCGGGGTTGCCCGAGCGGTGTGTCTGGCGGCGCTCGGTGTCTGTGAGCACGTACTCGCTGCGCAATCCCGGACGGTGGAGTTCGACACCGATGTACTCGGCAGTCGCGGCATCGACCCGGCCATGGCCGAGTATTTTCGGCTGGCTCCGCGTTTTAGCGAGGGCCGGCGCGTGGTGACACTGTTCGTCAATGGCCGTCAGCAGGGCTGGGCCGAGGCGCAGTTCGATACCGCCGGTGAGCTATGTTTTACCCAAAGCCTGTTGGACAAGGCTGGATTGCGCAGCGTCGATAAAAGCATCACCGACAGCCAGGGTTGTCTCGCTTTCCAGGCGCATTACCCACAGACACAAGTGACTTTGCGGCCGAATCAACAAGAAGTGCTTCTGCTGGTGCCAACCCATGCGCTGGCCGATGTGGCGCAAACGACCACGAATTTCACCCGTGGCGGCACCGCCGGGATGTTCAGCTACGACTTGTTGGGACTGGATAACTCGTCGTCGACCGGCAGCAGTCGCTACATCTCGGCCTCCACTCTGGCCGGTTTCAACACGGCGGACTGGATCGTACGCAGTCGTCAGCAGTGGAATTCCGGGCAGCAGACTGGCGGCGTCGAACACCTCTACAGCTATGCCCAGCGCGATCTGCAACGGCTGGATTCAACGTTGCAATTGGGCCAGATCAACACCAGCAGTCCACTGTTTGCCGGTGTGCCCATCACTGGCGCGCAGCTTTTTCCAGCCCAGAGCGCTGTGCGGCCAAGCGAATCCAGCGCCGCTGTCGATGGCATCGCCAACAGCCCATCGCGCATCGAAGTTCGCCAGTCCGGAGCGCTGATCTACAGCACATGGGTGCCACCAGGGCCGTTCAGCCTGAACGGTTTTGCTTTGCTCAACGGCAGCGATGATCTACAGGTGAAGGTCATTGGTGAGGACGGCGCGACAAGGGAGTTTGCGGTACCAGTCTCGGCGTTCCATCAAATCACTCAGGCCCGACCCGGCTATCACCTGGCGGTGGGTACCCTGCGTTCGCGAGCGGATGAACAGATCGACAATCAAACCGTCGCCACGCTCAGCGGCAGTTGGGGTTTGGGGCCAACGTCGCTGCTAAGCAGCGGCCTGATGACAACGCCAAATTATCAGGCGAGCGGCTGGGGCATCGATACCCGTCTGTTTCAGCACGCTGACCTGCGTTGGCGCACAGTTTTAGCCCGGCAGGCCGACACCGATTCGCAGGGAGTGCAGCAGAGCCTCTCTATATCGAGCGCATTTTTCGAACGGGCCAGTTTCGGCCTCAGCGCCACACTGCGCAGCGAGCAGTACCGCGACGTACTCGATAACCAGGCCTACAGCGCCGATCAATTACAGCAGCGCTTCGCCAATCAATTCAGCGCGACGCTAGGTTGGGCGGATCCGCAGTGGGGCGGGTTCAGCGCTGCAATCAGCCGCAGCGCCTTGCACAACGGTGAGCACCGGCAACGCTTGAGCGGTTCGTGGGGCAAGGGATTCAAGCACGCCAGCGTGTCGTTCAACATCGAAGCCGAATCGAACGCGACGGCAATGCACCTGAGCATCGGCATTCCCCTCGGCGGCTCGCGCCAGTTGCGCACCTATGCCAGCCACCGCGATACGCAAACAACGCTGGGCTCGGCGCTGAGCGAGCAAGTCAACGACACGGTGAGTTATCGCTTGGGCGTCGACGGCATCGGCGAGGCGCGCGGTTCGCGGCTGAACGCCAGCGTCGGCCTGCTTCCGCGCTATGCCCAAGTCGGGCTTGGCGTGAACCGCGACGCGGCGAGCAACAGTTACATGGGCCAGCTCAAGGGCGGCATCGCTGTGCACGAGGACGGCGTGACGTTTTCCCCTTATGCCATTCAAGACACCTTCGGCATCGCTTCCGTGGGAAATCTTTCGGGGGTGCAGTTAACGACGCCGTCAGGCCCGGTGTGGACGGATGGCGACGGCCGCGCGGTGCTTCCCGGGCTGTCGGCGTACAGCCAAAGCCGCGTGCAAGTGATGACTCGAACGTTGCCGCGCCGGGTCGATCTGATCAATGGTTTCAAAGAAGTGCAGGCCGGACGCGGCTCATTCAATACGCTGGATTTCGAAGTGATCAGCGTGCGTCGGGTGCTAATGCAAATTGTCGATGAGCAAGGAATGCCCATCAGCCGAGGCGCGTCGGTTTTGACGGAGCAGGGGCAGTTGCTCGGTTCAGTCGTTGAGGGCGGCAAAGCGTTTTTGAGTGATGTGCAGGGCGCGCAGACGTTGCACGTTCAGCTCGCCAACAACCGCCGCTGCGAGCTGCAACTGGAACCGCCGCCCGACACTCACAGCGATCAATTGTATGAAGCCATGGAGGGCGTTTGCCATGCGCGCTAAATCAGCCGTCGCGCTAGTCATCTACCTGCTAATGACACCGATTTTCGCCGCTGACTGCGAATCACGATTGAGCCAGTCCGAAGTTGATTACGGCCAATTACATCGCGGCGCATTCCCCGACCAACCCCTCGGCCAACATTGGGTAAATCTGGACACTCACCGACTCACCTTGACGGTGATCTGCCAGACGCCAACGCCAATCAAACTGCGCTTCAACGGCACCAGCGCGGGCCCGAATGTTTTCCGGTTAGGCCAACAGGGCCAATTCAGCCTGCGCATCAGCGACGCGGTAATAGACGGCAGCGCGGCGATGCTGACCCGCGATACCGACCCCCAGCCACGCGCGGAACAGTTATTCGATGCGGCGCAAACCATTCAATCGCCGCGCGCCCGACATTTCACCGCGCAGATCGACGTTCAGGCGCAGCTGGACACCCGCCAGTTGCAGATCCACGACGAAACCCTGTTCGAAGCCGCCGGCACATTCGAGTTGCTGCACGACTGAATGCTCAGCCCGCGTGCTCCACCGTGCCGATAAAGTTGGCCAGTTCCGCCGTCTGCGGATTGGCAAACAACAGCTTCGGATCGCCCACTTCATGCACCTTGCCGTGGTGCATGAATACCAGTTTGTCGCCGACTTCGCGGGCAAAGCGCATCTCGTGAGTGACCATGATCAGCGTCATGCCTTCCTTGGCCAATTGCCGAACGACGCTGAGCACTTCGTTGACCAGTTCCGGATCGAGTGCAGAAGTAATCTCATCACAGAGCAAGACCTTCGGCGACATCGCCAATGCCCGGGCAATCGCCACGCGCTGCTGTTGGCCGCCGGACAGTCGATCCGGAAAGGCATCAAATTTTTCCCCGAGGCCCACGCGTTCGAGCATCTCTCTCGCCAGTTCCGCCGCTTTGGCTTTCGGCACTTTCTGCACCACTTGCGGCGCGAGCATCACGTTCTCACCGACGGTCAGGTGCGGGAACAGATTGAACTGCTGAAAGACCATGCCGACTTTCTGCCGCAGGCTGCGCAGGTCGGCGCGGGCGGCGTCGAGGTATTCGCCGTCGACTTCGATCACGCCGTCGTTGATCGATTCCAGACCATTAAGCGTGCGCAGCAGGGTGGATTTGCCCGAGCCGCTGCGGCCGATGATCGCCACCACCTGGCCTTCTTCGACGCTGAGGTCGATGCCTTTGAGCACGTGGTGATCGCCGTAGTATTTATGCAGGGCGGAAATTCTAAGCAGAGGCATGCAGTCTCCTTTCCAGGTAGCGCGCACTGAGGGACAAGGGGTAGCAGAGCAGGAAATAGCCGAGGGCGACGAGGCCGTAGACCATGAACGGTTCAAACGTGGCGTTGGCGAGCATGCCGCCGGTCTTGGTCAATTCGGTGAAGCCGATGATCGAAGTCACGGCGGTGCCTTTGACCACTTGCACCGAGAAACCCACAGTCGGCGCCACGGCAATGCGCAGCGCTTGCGGCAGGATCACGTAGCGCAGTTGCTCCAAAGGATTGAGCGCGAGACTCGCCGAGGCTTCCCACTGGCCATGCGCGATCGACTCGACGCAACCGCGCCAGATCTCCGCCAGATAGGCGCTGGTGAACAAGGTCAGGGCAATCGCTGCGGCCATCCACGGCGAGATTTCGATCCCGGCCAGGGCCACGCCGAAGAACACCAGAAACAACTGCATCAACAGCGGCGTGCCCTGGAACAGTTCGATCCAAGTGCGGGCGATGTTGCTCGATAGAGGGTTTTTCGAGATGCGCATGATCAGGATCAGCAGCCCGACGAGGCCGCCGCCGATAAACGCCACCAGCGACAATGCCAGCGTCCATTGCAGGCCGATCAGCAGGTTGCGCAGGATGTCCCAGAAGGTGAAATCGCTCATGCGCGGCCCCCGTTTCGGCTGATGTAACGACGGCCGATCCAGTTGAGTAACTGGCGAATCAGCAGCGCCATGCACAGGTAGATCAACGTGGTCAGCGCATAGGTTTCAAAGGCGCGGAAGTTGCGCGATTGAATGAAGTTGGCAGCGAAGCTCAACTCTTCGGTGGCGATCTGCGAACACACCGCCGAACCGAGCATGACAATGATGATCTGGCTGCTTAGCGCCGGCCAGACCTTGCCCAGCGCCGGCAGCAGCACCACATGGCGGAACGCTTCAAAACGCGTCATCGCCAGAGCCGCTGCGGCTTCCAGCTGCCCGCGCGGAATCGCCTGAATGCCGGCGCGGATGATCTCGGTCGAATAGGCACCGAGGTTGATCACCATCGCCAGCACCGCCGCTTGCCACTCGGAAATCTGCACGCCCAACGACGGCAGGCCGAAGAAGATGAAGAACAACTGCACCAGAAACGGCGTATTGCGGATCAACTCGACGTAGACGCCAAAGATTGCCGAGAACGGGCGGATGTTCCACGCCCGCACCAACGCCCCGACAATGCCCACGCCAACCCCGAGCAGCGCGCCGATGGCCGTCAGCTCAAGGGTGAACAGCGCGCCGCGCAGCAGCAGGTCGGTGTTTTGCACCACCGGCATGAAATCGAACTGATAAGCCATGAAGGTCTCCCGCGCAGTCGATCAGAGATCGGCCGGCAGCGGCTCTTTCAGCCAGGTCTGCGAATTCTTTTCCAGGGCGCCGTCAGCCTTGGCGCTGGTCAGGATGTCGTTGACCTTGGCCAGCAGTGCCGCTTCGTTCTTGTTCACGCCAACGTAAACCGGCGAATCCTTGAGTTTCACTTTCAGCGCCGGCACGCGTTTCGGGTTCTTTTCGCTGATCGCGACCATCACCACGTTGCCGCTGGCGATCAGGTCGACCTGCCCGGCGAGGTAAGCGGCGATGGTCGAGTTGTTGTCTTCGAAGCGCTTGATGGTCACGCCTTCGGAGGCGACCTTGGTCAATTCGATGTCTTCGATGGCGCCACGGGTGACGCTGATGGTCTTGCCCTTAAGGTCGTCGAGGTTGTTGATCGCAGCGTCTGGCGGGCCGAACACCGCGAGGTAGAACGGTGCGTAGGCGCGGGAGAAGTCGATGACTTTCTCGCGCTCGGCGTTTTTGCCGAGGCTGGAAATCACCAGATCGACTTTGCCGGTGGTGAGAAACGGGATGCGGTTGGTGCTGTTGACCGGGGTCAGCTCGAGTTTGACCTTGAGCTGGTCGGCCAGCAGTTTTGCCGTGTCGATGTCGAGGCCGCGAGGTTTCATGTCCGGGCCGACCGAGCCGAAGGGCGGGAAGTCTTGCGGCACGGCAACTTTCAGCGTGCCGCGTTTGACCACGTCATCGAGACCGTCGGCGTGAGCAGGTATCTGGCTGAGCAGCAGGCTGGAAAACAGGGCGGCGAGGAGGGCGCTGTAACGCTTGGTCATGGACAATCTCCGGATCGGCGGGAAGTGATTTCTGCGATCGGACAGAGCATGCGCCGTGCCAATACGTGGCTGTCGTCGCGGCAGGCCGCGGTTTCAGCGGCTTTGTTCGGTCTTACTGGTCTGAACAGTCAGGTTGTTTTTCGCACTGCCATGGCGCATCGGCCGCGATCACCGAACCCCGCTGGGGCATGACTTGCCGGACTCGGCGAATAGCTTTACAACTAGCCGCACATTGGCCTGACGCGTCTGAAAAACCATGAATTCGATTTCCCGTGCGGTACCCGAAGTGGCGCTGCAAGCGATCCGCAAACTGATCACCGAGCAGGGTTTCGGCGCCGGCGATGCCTTGCCGTCGCAACGTGATCTGGCGCTGCAACTGGGGGTGAGCCGGGCGTCGTTGCGCGAGGCGTTGTCATCGCTGAGTGCGTTGGGCGTGGTCAGTATCCAGCCGGGCAAAGGCGTGTTCGTGCAGGCGCCGGTGGAGCTGTCTTCGGGCGAAAATGCACCGGGCTGGTCATTCGCTGCGCAGGCGTCGCCGCTGGATATCTTTCAGTTGCGTTATGCGCTGGAAGGCTTTGCCGCCGGGTTGGCGGCAGTGACGTTGAGCACGTTTGATCTGGATGCGCTGGAGGATAATGTCGCGGCGATGCGCGAGCAATTGAAGGCCGGTGACTTTGAAGCGGCAGCGAAACTCGACTTCGAATTCCACCGGCGCATCCTCCTGGCCAGCGGCAATCAGGCGATGCTGAGCATCCTCACCGCCAGCGCCGAGATGTTCCTCGAGAGCCAGAAACTACCGTTCATCCGTGCCGAACGCGCCATGGAAACCTGGCAGGAACACCGCAAAATCCTTCGCGCCCTCGCTCGCCGGGCCTCGGCTGCCGCGCAAAAAGCCATGCAGGAACACGTGCGCAATGCCGCGCTGCGCACCGGAATCGCCTTCATCGCTCCCGCTACCGCGTGACTTGAGCTATACCCAAACTCATCGAGTGCCATAGCAAGACTCAATCATCTGCGGCTTCCTGAACAGGGGAAGGGCGGCTATGATGGGCCACGTTTTTTTGCTTACAACCTGGAGAATTCCATGAGCAGCGATCTTATCAAACACGTTAGCGACGCTAGCTTCGAAGCCGACGTACTCAAGGCCGAAGGCGCTGTCCTGGTCGATTACTGGGCTGAATGGTGCGGTCCTTGCAAAATGATCGCTCCGGTTCTGGACGAGATTGCCGAGACTTACAAAGGCAAGCTGACCGTTGCCAAACTGAACATCGACGAAAACCAGGAAACCCCGGCCAAGCATGGCGTGCGTGGTATCCCGACGCTGATGCTGTTCAAGAACGGCAACGTTGAAGCGACCAAAGTCGGCGCACTGTCGAAGTCGCAGCTGGCAGCTTTCCTCGACGCCAACATCTAAGCGTCGCTGTAAAGTGCATTAAAAAAAGCCTCGCAAATTGCGGGGCTTTTTGCGTATTCAGGGCTAGACGCTCAGAAACTCAGGTGGTACATTCGGCCCCGCAGTGGTTTCTCCACTGCCCCCTGCTAGCCGTCGCCGACGCACTCCTTTTCGAATAAGTACGCGATCCTGTCGCCTTCTCTGCGGCGCGGCCTCATTAAGCCAAAAGCTTAATTTCCCCCCCTCCATAAATGATTACGTCATTCCTATATGAATCTGACTGAACTCAAGCAAAAGCCGATTACCGAACTGCTCGAATTGGCCGAACAGATGGGCATAGAAAATATGGCCCGTTCGCGCAAGCAGGACGTGATTTTCTCCCTGCTGAAAAAGCACGCTAAAAGCGGCGAGGAAATCTCCGGTGATGGCGTGCTGGAGATTCTCCAGGACGGCTTCGGCTTCCTGCGCTCCGCTGACGCTTCCTATCTCGCCGGCCCAGACGACATTTACGTCTCGCCGAGCCAGATCCGCCGTTTCAACTTGCGCACCGGTGACACCATCGTTGGCAAGATTCGCCCTCCGAAGGAAGGCGAGCGGTATTTCGCACTGCTCAAGGTCGACACGATCAACTTCGATCGTCCGGAGAACGCGAAAAACAAGATTCTCTTCGAGAACCTGACTCCGCTGTTCCCGACCGTGCGCATGAAGATGGAAGCCGGCAACGGTTCCACCGAAGACTTGACCGGTCGTGTGATCGACCTGTGCGCCCCGATCGGCAAAGGCCAGCGTGGTCTGATCGTCGCACCGCCGAAAGCCGGTAAAACGATCATGCTGCAGAACATCGCAGCGAACATCGCCCGTAACAACCCTGAAGTTCACCTGATCGTATTGCTGATCGACGAGCGTCCGGAAGAAGTAACCGAAATGCAGCGCACCGTGCGCGGCGAAGTGGTTGCCTCGACCTTCGACGAGCCGCCGACCCGTCACGTACAGGTAGCTGAAATGGTGATCGAGAAGGCCAAGCGCCTGGTCGAACACAAGAAAGACGTGGTGATCCTGCTCGACTCCATCACCCGTCTGGCCCGTGCCTACAACACCGTGATCCCGAGCTCCGGCAAGGTATTGACCGGTGGTGTCGATGCTCACGCCCTCGAGAAGCCAAAGCGTTTCTTCGGTGCGGCACGTAACATCGAAGAAGGCGGCTCGCTGACCATTATCGCCACCGCGCTGGTTGAAACCGGCTCGAAAATGGACGAAGTGATCTACGAAGAGTTCAAGGGTACCGGCAACATGGAACTGCCTCTGGATCGCAAGATAGCCGAGAAGCGCGTGTTCCCTGCGATCAACATCAACCGCTCCGGCACCCGCCGCGAAGAGTTGCTGACCGCCGACGACGAACTGCAGCGCATGTGGATTCTGCGCAAGCTGCTGCACCCGATGGACGAAGTCGCAGCGATCGAGTTCCTGGTCGACAAGCTGAAAACGACCAAGACCAACGACGAGTTCTTCCTGTCGATGAAGCGCAAGTAACATCGCAGACTGAGCCGATAAAAATGGCGTCCCTACGGGGGCGCTATTTTTTTGCCCGTATTTTGTCCGGGCGAAGGGACGATGGCGATCTGGTAAGGTCTGTGCCTTGCAGAATGAGCAGCAACGTACGAGACCGTTTCCGGGTAAGAGAATCAGGCTGTACAAATAATAACCAACTGATTGGCATTCAAGATTTATGAGCACACTCGCTTATCGAAGGGATATCGACGGCTTGCGGGCCGTTGCGGTCATCGCCGTGGTCCTTTTCCACTTTGGCGTCCCGGGGTTTACCGGCGGTTTTGTCGGCGTAGACGTGTTCTTCGTGATTTCCGGCTACCTCATCACCTCGATCATCTGGAACCAGCGTCAGGCCGGGCGTTTCAGCTTCGTCGAGTTCTGGGCACGCCGTGCGCGGCGGATCCTGCCGGCGCTGTTTGCGATGATCGTCGCCGTGCTGGCGGTGGGCTGGTTCCTGATGGCGCCCAAGGATTACGAAGAGCTGGGGCGCTCGGTGCGTTATCAGGTGCTGTTCGTCTCGAACATTCTGTTTATGCGTCAGGACGGCTATTTCGACGTCGCGTCCGACCTCAAACCGATGTTGCACACCTGGTCGCTGGCGGTTGAAGAGCAGTTCTACATTCTCTTCCCGCTGCTGCTGGCCGTCATGTCGAGTCGTCTAAAACACTGGCGACTGGCGCTGTTCGCGATTCTGCTGGTGTCCTTCGGCCTGAGCGTGTGGGCGGTCAGCCACCACCCGGAAAAAGCCTTCTTCCTGTTGCCGATGCGCGCCTGGGAACTGCTCGCCGGTGCGATGCTGGCAGTCGCGCCGAAGCAGGCCTGGCGCTTGAAGCCAATGGATGCGCAACTGCTGAGTTTGCTCGGCATGGGCCTGATCCTGCTAGCGGTGTTCGGCTACGACAAATCCACGCCATTCCCCGGTGCGGCGGCGTTGCTGCCGGTGCTGGGTGTGGTGTTGCTGATTTTCGCCAACGGTCATCGCGAGACGGTGGTTGGTCAATTGTTGAGCAGTAAGGTGATGGTCGGTTTCGGCCTGATCTCCTATTCCTGGTACCTCTGGCATTGGCCGGTGTTCGTGTTTTCCAGCTATGCCAGCGTCGAAGACACCACTGCGCTCGACAGCGCCGGTTTGATTCTGCTGACGCTGGTGCTGGGTTATCTGTCGTGGAAATTCATCGAAACGCCGTTCCGCGAGCGCCGTTTGCTCGCTGGTCGTCGGCCGATTCTGATTGCCGGCGCCCTCGGTGTGCTGGTGCTGGCGCTGGCCGGGCAAACCCTGCGCTGGACTGATGGTTTGCCGTGGCGCTTGTCCGATCAAGCCCTGCAATATGCCAAGGGCCACGACTGGCGGCCGGAGTTGATGGCGTGTCTGGCGGACGACAAGACACCTGATGACAAACTGTTCTGTCATTACGGTGTGGCCGACGTGCCTGCGCAGGCGCTGGTCTGGGGCGACAGTCACGCCACGGCGCTGATTCCGATATTCGATGACAGCGCGAAAGCCCACGACGTCAGCGTGATTCTCGCCAGTTCACCGGGCTGCATCCCGGTGGAAGGTCTGGAACATGGCCCGGTGTGCGCGAATTTCAATCGCCGGATCGAGCAGGCGTTGAAAGAGAAAACCGTCAGCGATGTGGTGCTGGTCGCGCGCTGGAGTCTGTATGTCTACGGTGCAGCCAATGGCGACCTGGGCCACGTCCTGCGGACTGCGGACGGTCGTTATGATCGCGCGTATGCCGAGCAACGTCTGGCCGACGGTCTGCGTGCGCGGGTTGCGCAGTTGCGTGCCAGCGGCCATCGCGTCTGGCTGGTCAAAGAGGCGCCGTTGCAGCCCTACAGCCCGCCATATCGCCTGACGCGATTGGCGATGCTCGATCGTTCGGTCGAAGGTGTTGGTCAGCAAGTCGCCATTCATCACGAGCGTCAGGTGTTTATCAGTCAGTTGTTCGCTGAGTTGGCCAAAGACCCGTCCGTGCGCATCGTCGACCCGGCGCCGCGTCTGTGTGACGACAAGGGTTTGTGTTACGCCGAGCTCGACGGCTACTCGCTGTACACCGACGACAATCACCTTTCGGAAGTCGGCGCGCGTCTGGTGGCACCGATCATGGAACCGTTGTTCATTAACCTGCAACGCCAGGAAAACCTTGGCAAAGCCCAGACGAATGCAGCCAAGTAAGCAGCGACAGGCTGCCACAGGGCTGCATAGCAGGTAGGATGTACGCCTATTTTGAGGGTGCCATCGTCAATGAAATTCAAGGATCTTCGGGATTTCGTGCAGCAGCTTGAGCAGCGCGGAGAGTTGAAACGCATCCAGATTCCCGTCTCGCCGGTGCTGGAGATGACTGAGGTGTGTGACCGCACGCTGCGGGCCAAGGGCCCGGCGCTGCTGTTCGAAAAGCCCACCGGCTACGACATTCCGGTGCTCGGCAACCTGTTCGGCACGCCCGAGCGGGTGGCCATGGGCATGGGCGCCGAGTCGGTCAGCGAGCTGCGCGAAATCGGCAAGCTGCTGGCGTTCCTCAAGGAGCCGGAGCCGCCGAAGGGCTTGAAAGACGCGTGGTCGAAGCTGCCGATCTTCCGCAAGATCATCTCGATGGCGCCGAAAGTCGTCAAAGACGCGGTGTGCCAGGAAGTGGTCATTGAAGGCGACGACGTCGACCTGGCGATGCTGCCCGTGCAGACCTGCTGGCCCGGCGACGTCGGCCCGCTGATCACCTGGGGCCTGACCGTCACCAAAGGCCCGAACAAGGAACGCCAGAACCTCGGTATCTACCGTCAGCAAGTGATCGGCCGCAACAAGGTGATCATGCGCTGGCTCAGCCACCGTGGCGGCGCACTCGACTTCCGCGAGTGGTGCGAGAAGCATCCGGGCCAGCCGTTCCCGGTGTCCGTGGCATTGGGCGCGGATCCGGCGACCATCCTCGGCGCCGTAACACCGGTGCCGGACAGCCTCTCTGAGTACGCTTTCGCTGGTTTGCTGCGCGGTAACCGCACCGAGCTGGTCAAGTGCCGTGGCAACGACCTGCAAGTGCCGGCCACTGCCGAAATCATCCTCGAAGGCGTGATCCATCCGGGCGAAATGGCCGATGAAGGCCCGTACGGCGACCACACCGGTTACTACAACGAAGTCGACAGCTTCCCGGTGTTTACCGTCGAGCGCATCACCCACCGGATCAAACCGATCTACCACAGCACCTACACCGGCCGTCCGCCAGATGAACCGGCGATCCTCGGTGTGGCGCTGAACGAAGTGTTCGTGCCGATCCTGCAGAAGCAGTTTCCAGAGATCACCGACTTCTACCTGCCGCCGGAAGGCTGTTCGTACCGCATGGCCATTGTGACCATGAAGAAGTCGTATCCGGGGCATGCCAAGCGCGTGATGCTCGGTGTCTGGTCGTTTTTGCGACAGTTCATGTACACCAAGTTCGTTATCGTCACTGACGACGATATCAACGCCCGCGACTGGAACGACGTGATCTGGGCCATCACCACGCGCATGGATCCCAAGCGCGACACGGTGATGATCGATAACACGCCGATCGACTACCTCGACTTCGCCTCGCCGATCTCCGGTCTGGGTTCGAAAATGGGCCTCGATGCCACCCACAAGTGGCCGGGCGAAACCACTCGCGAGTGGGGCCGCGTGATCGTCAAGGACGACGCCGTCACCCAGCGGATCGATGCCATCTGGAATCAGTTAGGAATAGATTGATGCGTGTAACCCTGCAGCCCTCCGGAGCAGTGCTCGAGATACAGCCCGGTGAGCGGATTCTCGATGGTGCGCGGCGCCTGGGCTACGAATGCCCACAAAGCTGCCGCAACGGCAACTGTCACGTGTGTGCGGCGCTGCTGGTTGAAGGCCGCGTCGAACAGGCCGGCAAGGTGCATGACCATGGCGAGTTCTACACTTGCATAGCCGAGCCGCTGGAAGACTGCATCCTGCTGTGGGATGGCGTGCTCGCGCTGGGAGAACTGCCGGTGCGCAGCCTGTCGTGTCAGGTTATTGAATGCCGCGATGTCGGTGGCGACACCTGGCGCGTGCGGCTGCGTGCGCCGGCAGGCAAACCACCGCGCTACCACGCCGGGCAATACTTGATGATCGAACGCGAGAACGGCGAGAAATCGGCGTTCTCCATGGCTTCGGCACCGCATGGCGGGCGTGATCTGGAAATCCATGTGCTGGCGCGCGAAGCCAGTGCACTGAGCCTGATCGAACAGCTGCAACGCAACGCGATGGTGCGCGTTGAGCTGCCATTCGGTGATACGCATCTGGCCGAGCTGCCGGATGGGCCGCTGGTGCTGGTCGCTGCGGGTACCGGCATGGGCCAGATTCACGCGTTGATCGAACACTGCCGCGCCAACGGCTTCAAACATCCAGTGCATCTGTACTGGGGCGTGCGTCGTCCGGAAGATTTCTATGAGATCGAACATTGGGACGAATGGCAGAAGTTGCCTAACCTGTTCCTGCACAAAGTCGTCAGCGATCAATGCGGTTGGGAAGGGCGCTGCGGCATGCTGCACGAAGCAGTCTGTGAAGATTTCCCCGATCTGAAACCGCTGCACGTCTACGCCAGCGGCTCACCGGCCATGGTCTACGGCACCCTCGACGCCTTGGTCGAAGCCGGGATGGACGCCCATCAAATGCGCGCTGACGTGTTTGCCTACGCTCCGCGCTCTTAAGCCGCGCTCCTGATTCGTTATAACTCTCTATATAGCCGATCGGTATTTATGCAATTGCATAAATACCGCTAGGTTATATATCAATCAGGCAATCAATTAAGAACTGTGCCATGGCACTCAAATTGCCTTAAAACATATGTGCCTTATTGTTACAGCGGTGCGTTCTATTAAGTAATTCTTTACCCGCGGGGAGCTGAACGCTATTCGCCATGAGCGCCATTGAAAACGCTTTTCTGAATCTGAATTACCCTCCGCGGCTCGATCTTGGGCCGCAGCTGACGCACGAACAACTTCTCGCTTCCATGCAATCGACCATGGCGCGCCACAAGGGCGGGCCGGTGTGGCTGTTCGCCTACGGTTCGCTGATCTGGCGGCCGGAGTGTTCAGCGGTGGAGCGCGTTCGTGGACGCGTGCACGGCTACCATCGCGGCTTGTACCTGTGGTCGCACGAGCATCGCGGTACGCCGGAAATGCCCGGTCTGGTATTTGGTCTGGATCGCGGCGGTTCGTGCAGCGGCTTCGCGTATCGCTTGCCGGAAGACAATCTCGATGCAGCGTTGTACGCCTTGTGGAAACGCGAGATGCCGGTGCCGTCCTATCGGCCACACTGGCTTAACTGCCGGCTCGCAGATGGCAGTCAGGTTCAGGCCTTGGGATTTGTCTTGGAGCGGCACCTGCCCAGCTATGCCGGCAACTTGCCGGATCACGTGCTGAGTCAGGTGTTCGAAAGCGCCAGCGGGCGATACGGCACCACTCGCGATTATGTCGAGCAGACCGTACACGCCCTGCGCAGCCACGCCATGCCAGACCGAAATCTGGAGGCGCGGCTTAAGCGCTGTCAGTCACAGTGCGATCAGGCGACCGCTTCGCGACTCTGACTGGCGACTTGCTTGTGCCATAGCGTCGGGGCGAGGAAGGCCATCGCCAACAGGCATGCGCCGATCAGCAGGACAAAACCACCGTCCCAGCCGAAATGGTCAACGGTGTAGCCCATCGCCGCACTGGCCGCGACCGAGCCACCGAGATACCCGAACAGACCGGTGAAACCCGCCGCAGTGCCGGCGGCTTTCTTCGGTGCCAGTTCCAGTGCCTGCAAACCGATCAACATCACCGGGCCGTAGATCAGGAAGCCGATCGAGACCAGCGCGATCATGTCGACGGTCGGGTTGCCGGCCGGGTTCAGCCAGTAAACCAGCGTCGCCACAGTCACCAATGCCATGAACACCATGCCGGTCAGGCCACGGTTGCCACGGAAGATCTTGTCCGACATCCAGCCGCACAGCAGCGTGCCCGGAATACCTGCCCACTCGTAGAAGAAGTAAGCCCATGAGGTTTTATCGACGGTGAAGCCTTTGGCTTCCTTCAGGTACGTCGGCGCCCAGTCCAGCACGCCGTAGCGCAGCAGGTAGACGAAGACGTTGGCCATGGCGATGTACCAGAGCATTTTGTTGCGCAGCACGTATTTGACGAAGATCTCTTTCGCGCTGAATTCGTCTTCGTGGCTGGCGTCGTAGCCTTCCGGGTAATCGTTCTTGTACTTCTCGATCGGCGGCAGGCCGACCGATTGCGGGGTGTCGCGCATGGTGATGAAGGCGAACACCGCCACGCCCAGCGCTACCGCTGCCGGTACGTAGAACGCTGCGTGCCAGTCGTTGAACAGGCCCATGCCGAGCAGGAACAACGGGCCGATCAGGCCACCGCCGACGTTATGCGCCACGTTCCACACGGACACCACGCCGCCGCGTTCTTTCTGCGACCACCAGTGCACCATCGTCCGCCCACTCGGCGGCCAGCCCATGCCCTGGGCCCAGCCGTTGATGAACAGCAGAATGAACATCATGGTCACGCTGGACGTCGCCCAAGGCGCGAAACCGAACACGAACATGACGCCCGCCGAAACCAACAGGCCGAACGGCAGGAAGAAGCGCGGATTGGAACGGTCGGACACCAAGCCCATGAGGAACTTCGACAAGCCATACGCGATGGCAATCGCCGACATCGCCAGACCCAGATCGCCACGGCTGTAGCCTTCATCGATCAAGTACGGCATGGCGAGCGAGAAGTTTTTGCGCAGCAGGTAATAACCCGCGTAGCCAATGAAGATACCGGCGAAGATCTGCCAGCGCAGACGTCGGTAAGTGCTGTCTATTTGTTCTTCAGGCAGTGGAGCCTGATGTGCGGCAGGGCGAAAGAAAGCAAACATTCAAGAGCTCCAGATTTCTTGTTTTGACTGCGGATGCGAATGTTACAGTTTCGTTACCGAAAATAGCACCGGTTCGCATCGGCAAAACAGCGGAAAATGTTGGAAGTCGCGTGTTCCTTTACGAACCTGTCGCTCAGCTGTAAGAACAGGGCGTTTTTGTAGCGATCAGCGCGTTGTGTCTTAGACTCGCGCTCAATGAATGACTGATTGCAGAGATGAACCATGGCTCCGAATGTGCGTAGGTTATTGCCGAGGTTGCTGATGGTGGCCGTCGTCACCGTTTCGGTGCTGGCGCTCAGTTTCGCCCACGGTTCTGCCGCATCGGGGCTGCGCAACACCACCGTGCTGATCATCCGCCATGCGGAAAAACCGGACGTGGGCCGAGAGCTCAACGCCCAAGGCCAGCAACGCGCCGCCGCGTACGCCGACTATTTCACCCCGCTGAAACTGGCTGACGAAACACTCACCCCGCAACGCCTGATCGCCACCGCCGACAGCCCACAAAGCATCCGCCCCCGGCAAACACTGATCCCGCTATCACAACGCCTGCAACTGCCGATCGAACAACCCTTCGCCAATAACGACGTCGACAAACTGGTCAGCCAGTTACGCGCCAGCAATCAGGCAAAAACCATCCTGATCGCCTGGCATCACGGCCACATCAACAAACTCATCGCCGCATTCGGCGGCAACGGCCCGGCACTGATCGGCCAGCCGAAATGGCCGGTGGGGGTTTATGACTGGCTGATTGTTTTGCGTTTTGACGACAAGGGGCAGTTGGTGGAGTCGCGTAGCGAGAAGGTGCTGGAGCATTTGATGCCGGGCGATGTTGCGGCGTCGCCCGGCAGTTGAAGGGTGTCCGTTTCTTTAGTTAGCGAACCTGCACCACAACCTTCCCCACAGCCTTGCGCTGCCCAAGGTCATTGATCGCCTGCGCCGCATTGCTCAGCGGATAGACCTGCGACACCAACGGTTTCAACTTGCCCTCGGCAAACCAGCCGAACAGTTGCTGAAAGTTCGCCGCGTTGTCCTGTGGCTGGCGTTGAGCGAAGGAGCCCCAGAACACGCCGAGCACCGCCGCGCCTTTGAGCAGGGCGAGGTTGACTGGCAGTTCGGGGATGCGCCCGCTGGCGAAGCCGACCACCAGCAGGCGGCCGTTCCAGGCGATGGCGCGGATGGCTTGATCGAACAGATCGCCGCCGACCGGATCGTAGATCACGTCGGCGCCCTGGCCGTCGGTGAGGCGTTTGATTTCGTCCTTGAGGCTGGCTTCGCTGTAGTTGATCAGTTCGTCAGCGCCGGCAGCCTTGGCCACCGCGAGTTTCTCGGCGCTGCTGGCGGCGGCGATGACGCGGGCGCCCATGGCTTTGCCGATTTCCACGGCAGCCAGGCCGACACCGCCGGATGCACCGAGCACCAGCAGGGTTTCGCCCGGTTGCAGGTTGGCGCGTTGCTTGAGCGCGTGCATCGAGGTGCCGTAAGTCATGCTGAAAGCGGCGGCGATGTTGAAGTCCATCGACGGCGGAATCGGCAGGACGTTATAGCCCGGCACCGCGACCTGTTCGGCGAAGCTGCCCCAGCCGGTCAGGGCCATGACGCGGTCGCCGACCTTGAGATGGCTGACCTTTTCCCCGACTTCGCGCACCACGCCCGCCGCTTCGCCACCCGGCGAAAACGGGAAGGGCGGCTTGAATTGATACTTGCCCTCGATGATCAGCGTGTCGGGGAAGTTGACCCCGGCGGCGTGCACGTCCAGCAGGATTTCGTTCTTCTTCGCGACAGGACTGGCGACGTCTTCCAGCACCAGCGATTCGGCAGGGCCGAAGGCTTTGCACAGCACGGCTTTCATCAGGGCTATTCCTTTGGGAGTGATGGCCGATAAGTGTAGGTGTGTCAGTTAAAGGGTCAACGAGCATGCCCGACCCTGATAGTCAGCCATAAGCTTGTGCTTGCGCGGCGGGTCGTTATGCTAGGCCGCAAACCGGATAAGGAGCGAATTGTGAAAGCGTGGATCATGTTGTTGCTGGCCCTGTCTCTGCCTGTGGCAGCGCTGGCCGAAGAAGCCAAAGAAGGCGAAGCGCCGAAGGTCAGCTACATCAGCCTGAGCCCACCGTTCGTGGGTAACTACGGGTTGGACGGCACGCCGAAACTCAAGGTCTACAAGGCCGACGTGGCGCTGCGCGTGACCGGCGATGACGCAGCCAAACTGGTCAAGGCCAACGAGCCGTTGATCCGTAATCAACTGGTGGCGCTGTTTACTCAGCAGACGACCGAGGCGATGGGCAGCATCGAAGGCAAAGAGAAGCTGCGCCAGGAAGCGTTGAAGCAGACGCAGCAGGTGATGAATGATGAGACTGGGAAGCCGGTGGTTGAGGATTTGTTGTTCAATAACCTGATCATTCAATAAGCCATTCGTTGTCCGGGCGGGCCTCTTCGCGAGCAAGCCCGCTCCCACAGTGGAATGCATTCCAAATGTGGGAGCGGGCTTGCTCGCGAAAGCGATTTGGCAGGCGCCAAATGAATCAGGGTTTAAGCGCAAGCACCGCCGCCCACTGCTCAGGTGTGACCGGCATCACCGACAACCTCGAACCCTTCTGCACCAACGGCATTTCCGCCAGCGCCGTCTGCTGCTTCAGATAATCCAGCTTCAACACTCGCGCAAACGTCTCGACGTGTTCAACGTCGATCGCACTCCACGCATTCTTCTCCGGCGTCGCCTTCGGATCGAAGTAATGACTCTCCGGCTCCAGCGCCGTCGGATCCGGGTACGCCGCTTCGATTATTTTGCCAATCCCGGCAATCCCCGGCTCCGGGCAGCTGGAGTGGTAGAAAAAGAACTCATCGCCCACCGCCATCGCCCGCAGGAAGTTGCGCGCCTGGTAGTTGCGAACCCCGTCCCAGCGCGTTTTGCCGAGTTTTTCCAGGCCCTTGATCGAGAGCTCGTCGGGCTCGGATTTCATCAGCCAATAGGCCATGTTTTGTTCTCCTGGCGGGATCAGTGGACAAGTTGTCGGGCAATTTTATGACAAACCGACAGTCGGTTGACGTCAGCGTTTGCGCAGCGGTTCACGTTGCCGCAAAATGCCGGCCTTTAAAGCTTGACGCTGCTGCACGGCCTACAAACGGAAACCGCTGCTGTCATCGTGTTGATGTGCCTTGAGGGGGGCAATCGATGAAACGCAAACCGGATTTACTATGGACTTTGGTAATTTTGTTTGGCCTGGGCGTCGTGACCACCGGTTACGCGCAGAGTCTGTGGACAACCAAAGCTGACGCTCCAATCGAAGTCGCGCAACAGGTTCAACAGTCGACCGCGTTCAAGCGCTGAAACTGCACACCCGACGCCGCTGATCTGCGGCGTCCTATCCCGCGAAATACCACGCCTTGTCGCTGACCGTGCCTTGTAACGGTACATCCCAGCTCGCCTGCGCCAAGCGTTCGACTTTCTGACATTCATGGGCCAGCCCCAACAGCGTCGGCTTGCGCCAGCTTTTGCGTCGCGCCAGATACGCCAGGCTGCGATCGTAAAAACCGCCGCCCATCCCCAGTCGCCCGCCGACATCGTCAAACCCCACCAATGGCAACAACACCAGATCCAGCGCCCAGACCTTGCGTTGCCGAGCCAGATTGGCCCGTGGCTCAAGAATGCGGAAGCGATTGGGTTTGAGTTTCTCGCCGGGACGAATGCGCTGGAAAACCATTTTGGTTCGCGGCCAGGCACTGAGCACCGGCAGATAAGTCGACTTGCCTCGATGCTGTGCTTCACGCAGCAGCAGGCGCGGATCGATTTCACCGTCGGTGGGTAAATACAGAGAGATGTGTTTGGCCCGGCGAAAGTGCGGGTCTTGCGCCAGTTGCCGGTAGAGGCCTTTGGCGGCCTGGCGTTGCTCGCTTTTGCTCAGCGAGCGGCGCGCCTTGCGCAGCAGGCGGCGGAGTTGCGGGCGGGGCAGCAGCGCGGGTTCGGTCATGGTTCGGCTTCGGCAGGTTGGACGAAAA
The DNA here is from genome assembly GCF_902706155.1 of Pseudomonas sp. 18058. Lineage (NCBI taxonomy): Bacteria > Pseudomonadati > Pseudomonadota > Gammaproteobacteria > Pseudomonadales > Pseudomonadaceae > Pseudomonas > Pseudomonas sp. 18058. Next base: position 5,852 of record NZ_CACSJY010000029.1, on the reverse strand, counting down.
CGTACGCATAAAAAATCCGATGGCGGTTTTCACCGACATCGGATTCGAATCAGGCTCCCCGGATGAACCGCTGTCAACTTAGCCCTTGAACCCGAAAGTTCAAGGTGGAAGATGCAGTAGACTTTAAGGCTTTCCGTCTAGCGGACATGCACACCAGCCCAACGTGCAACTTCCAGGGTAGTGCGAATCGGCTCAGGGACATCGTCAACTGGCAAGCACCCCAGGGAGTGCCGCGAGTATACCGCAAGCGGCCAGTCGAATCAGCCCTTGGTGTTGGTCTGATCGTCGGCGAGCACCAGATCGACACGATCGAGCAAGTCGCGCACCTGTTCACGGGTCGAACCGCTGGCCTGGATGTCCGGACGCTCTTCTTTGTGCAAGAGGTCGTGGGTGATGTTCAGCGCGGCCATCACGGCGATGCGATCGGCGCCGATGACTTTGCCGCTGCTGCGGATCTCGCGCATTTTGCCGTCGAGGTAGCGCGCGGCGCTGACCAGATTGCTGCGTTCTTCCTGCGGGCAGATGATCGAATATTCTTTATCGAGGATCTGCACGGTGACGCTATTGCTTGAACTCATGAGTCTTGCTCCAGGGCCTTGAGGCGCGAAATCATCGATTCGACCTTACGCCGGGCGATTTCGTTTTTTTCAATGAGGTGAGCGCGTTCCTCGCGCCAGGTCTTTTCCTGAGCTAGTAAGAGTGCGTTTTGACTCTTAAGTTGCTCGACTCGACCAATCAACAGTTCGAGTCTGGCCATCAGCGCTTGCAGGTCGGTGTCTTCCATTGTGTCCACTGAGTTGGAGTCTGTCTGATGGGATAGCTGGCGGACAGCCTTTAATAGTCTTGGCGAGTCTGTCGATGTAGGATACAAGGCCTTCATTCTAGACATAGCGCCGTCTGGCGCCTAGCTGCCCATGACCATTCAGAATTCCCCGTACCAAGCCTTCGCCACCCTGCTGACTTCCAGCGGCCACAACGTCTCGCCTGCCGAACTGCATGGCCTGCTGCTCGGACGCAGCTGCGCCGGCGCCGGTTTCACTGCCGAAGAATGGTTGATCGACGCTGCCGAACTGCTCGAAAGCGAGCCGCAGGACAACGTTCGCAACGCCTTGATCGGCCTGCAAGAGATGGTCAAAGGCGAACTCACCGGCGACGACGTTACCGTCGTTCTGCTGCTGCCGACCGATGACGCGCCGCTGGCCGAGCGCGCCGCTGCACTGGGCGAGTGGTGCCAGGGCTTCCTCAGCGGTTTCGGCCTGAACTGCCGCGACAGTAGCATGCTCAGCACCGAAGCCACCGAAGTGCTGCAGGATCTGGCGGCGATCTCCCAAGTGCAAGACGCTCTGGAAGAATCCGAAGACGGCGAGACCGACTACATGGAAGTCATGGAGTACCTGCGCGTCGCGCCGCTGCTGCTGTTCTCGGAAACCAAGAAAGCCGACGTGCCGCCAGCGGCCAAACCGTCGCTGCATTAATCGCGTGCCAGGGAAAGCCATCTGCCCATGACCCATATCCCCAAAGCGGAATACAGCCGTCGCCGCAAGGCCCTGATGGCGCAGATGGAACCCAACAGCATCGCGATCCTGCCCGCCGCCGCGGTAGCCATTCGCAACCGCGACGTCGAGCACGTCTACCGTCAGGACAGCGATTTCCAATACCTCAGCGGCTTTCCCGAGCCGCAAGCCGTCATCGTCTTGATGCCCGGCCGCGAGCATGGCGAGTACGTGCTGTTCTGCCGTGAACGCAACGCCGAACGCGAATTGTGGGACGGCTTGCGCGCAGGGCAGGAAGGCGCGATCCGCGACTTCGGTGCCGACGACGCCTTCCCGATCACCGACATCGACGACATCCTCCCGGGCCTGATCGAAGGCCGCGACCGGGTGTATTCGGCGATGGGCAGCAACCCCGAATTCGACCGTCACTTGATGGACTGGATCAACGTCATCCGCTCCAAGGCGCACCTTGGCGCCCAGCCGCCGAACGAATTCGTTGCGCTGGATCATCTGCTGCACGACATGCGCCTGTATAAATCGGCGGCAGAAGTGAAGGTGATGCGCGAAGCCGCACGGATCTCGGCGCAAGCGCATATTCGCGCGATGCAGGCCAGTCGGGCCGGGCTCTACGAGTACAGCCTCGAAGCCGAACTCGACTACGAATTCCGCAAGGGCGGGGCGAAAATGCCCGCTTACGGTTCGATCGTCGCCGCCGGGCGCAACAGCTGCATCCTGCATTACCAGCAGAATGACGCGCTGCTCAAGGACGGCGATCTGGTGTTGATCGACGCCGGGTGCGAGATCGACTGCTACGCCAGCGACATCACCCGTACCTGGCCGGTCAACGGCAAGTTTTCGCCCGAACAGAAAGCGATCTACGAATTGGTGCTGGCCTCGCAGGAAGCCGCATTCGCCGAAATCGCCCCGAACAAGCATTGGAATCAGGCGCACGAAGCCACGGTGCGAGTGATTACCACAGGGCTGGTGAAACTTGGTTTGTTGCAGGGCGAGGTCAACGAGTTGATCGCCAGCGAAGCCTATAAAGCGTTTTACATGCACCGCGCCGGCCACTGGCTGGGCATGGATGTACACGATGTCGGCGAGTACAAGGTCGGCGGCGAATGGCGCGTGCTGGAAGTCGGCATGGCGCTGACCGTGGAGCCGGGCATCTACATCGCCCCGGACAATCAAAACGTCGCGAAGAAATGGCGCGGTATTGGCGTGCGCATTGAGGACGACGTGGTCGTGACCAAAACAGGCTGTGAAATCCTCACCACCGGCGTACCGAAAACCGTCGCCGACATCGAAGCGCTGATGGCGCAAGCAAGGACACACGCGGCATGAGTCGAGTCAATCTGGCAATCATCGGTGGCGGTCTGGTCGGCGCCAGTCTGGCGTTGGCCTTGCAGGCCGGGGCCAAGGCGCGCGGCTGGAAGATCGTGCTGATCGAGCCGTTCGCCCCCGGCGACAGTTGGCAGCCGAGCTACGACGCACGTTCGTCGGCGCTGTCCTTCGGCTCGCGACAGATTTATCAACGGCTGGGCGTGTGGCAGGAAATCTCCCGCCGCGCCGAGCCGATCAAACAGATTCACGTCTCCGACCGTGGCCGCTTCTCCACCGCGCGTTTGTCGGCGATGGAAGAGGGCGTACCGGCGCTCGGTTATGTGGTGGAAAACGCCTGGCTCGGCCATTGCCTGTGGCAGCACGTCGACAAAGACGTGATCAGTTGGCGTTGCCCGGCAGAAGTCACGCGCATGGAGCCGCTGGCCGACGGCTATCGCCTGACCCTGAACGATGAAACCACGCTGGAATGCGACCTCGCTGTACTTGCTGATGGTGGTCGCTCCGGTCTTCGCGAGCAGTTGGGCATCAACGTGCGCCAGCGTCCGTACAACCAGAGCGCGCTGATCGCCAACATCACCCCGAGCGAAGCGCACAACGGCATGGCTTTCGAGCGCTTCACTGATGAAGGGCCGATGGCGCTGCTGCCGCTGCCGGAAAACCGCTGCGCCCTGGTCTGGACGCGTCTGGGCATGGACGCGCAACGTCTGGCCGATTTGAGCGAGCGTGATTTCCTCAGCGAATTGCAGGGTGTGTTTGGTTACCGCCTCGGCACGCTGAAACAGGTCGGCGCGCGGCATTTATATCCGTTGACGCTGGTCGAGGCCGAAGAGCAAGTGCGCTCACACCTAGCCGTGCTCGGCAATGCGGCGCACAGCCTGCACCCGATAGCCGGGCAGGGTTTCAACCTGTCGCTGCGCGATGCCGATGCACTGGCCGCTGCGTTGCTGGCCAGCGACAAACCGCTGGGCGACTTCGCCACATTGCAGGCGTATCGCGAGCGTCAGCGTCTCGATCAGGATCTCACCGTCGGTTTCTCCGATCAGGTCACGCGCCTGTTCGGCAGCACGCAGCCGCTGGTGTCGCTGGGGCGTAACATCGGTTTGCTTGGCCTCGATCTGCTGCCACCGGCCAAGCGCTGGTTTGCGCGTCAGGCCATGGGGTTGGGGACGCGTCCGGATGCTTAAGTGGCTGACCGCAACATTTGGCAAGGCGCGGCTGATGCGCTGGGTCATGACGTTCTACCCGCCGTATCTTGGCGCCGGTGTACGGGTTCGGCACATCAGCGATGATTTCCGCGACGTTCAAGTGTCGATGGGGCTCGGTTGGTACAACCGCAACTACGTCGGCACGCAGTTTGGCGGCAGCCTGTATTCAATGGTCGATCCGTTCTTCATGTTGATGCTCATGGAAAACCTCGGCTCGAAGTACATCGTCTGGGACAAGGCTGCTGACATCGATTTCATTGCGCCGGGCAAAGGCCCTGTGTTCGCCCGGTTCAGCATCGACGAGACCTTGCTCGCCGAGATCCGCCGGCAGACCGCCAATGGCGAAAAATACCTGCCGCAGTTGCAGGTCGATATTCATGACGGCGCCGGCAATCTTGTCGCGCGGGTCGGTAAAACCCTTTACGTGCGGCTCAAGCCGCAAGCGAGACAGGCTTAAAGCATGGACATGCGCGCAGATCTGCTGATTGTCGGAGCCGGAATGGTCGGCAGCGCCCTGGCGTTGGCGCTGCAGGACAGTGGGCTGGAAGTGCTGCTGCTCGACGGCAGTCCGCTGAGCGTCAAACCGTTCGATGCTGAAGCCGCATTTGAACCGCGAGTGAGCGCGTTATCGGCGGCCAGCCAGCGAATCCTCGAACGCCTCGGCGTGTGGGACGGCATCGCCGCACGGCGCAGCAGCCCGTACACCGACATGCATGTGTGGGACGGCAGCGGCACCGGGCAGATTCATTTTTCGGCGAGCAGCGTGCACGCCGAAGTACTCGGCCACATCGTCGAAAACCGCGTGGTGCAGGACGCCTTGCTCGACCGTTTGCACGATTGCGATCTGGGCATGCTGGCCAATGCGCGGCTGGAACAGATGCGCCGTTCGGGCGATGACTGGCTGCTGACGCTCGCCGATGGTCGACAGTTGCGCGCGCCGTTGGTGATTGCCGCTGATGGGGCTAACTCGGCGGTGCGCCGTCTCACCGGGATGGCCACGCGCGAGTGGGATTACATGCACCATGCCATCGTCACCAGCGTGCGCAGCAGCCAGCCGCACCAGTCGACCGCTTGGCAGCGCTTTACCGATCACGGGCCGTTGGCGTTTCTGCCGCTGGAGCGTGACGGGCAGCAGGATTGGTGTTCGATCGTCTGGTCGACCACGCCGAGCGAAGCCGAGCGTTTGATGGCGCTGGATGAAGCGGGTTTCTGCCGCGAGCTGGAGCGTGCTTTTGAGGGACGTCTTGGCGAAGTCATCAGTGCTGATCCGCGACTGTGCGTGCCGCTGCGTCAGCGTCATGCCAAGCGTTATGTGGCGGAAGGGCTGGCGCTGATCGGTGACGCGGCGCACACCATTCACCCGTTGGCGGGGCAGGGTGTGAACCTTGGTTTCCTCGATGCGGCGGTGTTGGCCGAAGTGTTGCTGCAAGCGGCCGAGCGCGGGGAGCGTCTGGCTGATGTGAAAGTGCTGAGCCGTTATGAGCGTCGGCGCATGCCGCACAACCTCGCGCTGATGGCAGCGATGGAAGGGTTTGAGCGGTTGTTTCAGGCGGATCGTTTGCCGGTGCGTTGGCTGAGAAATGCCGGGTTGAAGCTGGTGGAGCAGATGCCGGAGGCGAAGGCGCTGTTTGTGCGGGAGGCCCTCGGGTTGACGGGTGATCTTCCGGCGCTCGCCAAACCTTGATCATTTCGTTGCTGCTGATGGCCTCATCGCGAGCAGGCTCACTCCTACATTTGGAATGCATTCCCCTGTAGGAGCTGCCGCAGGCTGCGATCTTTTGATCTTAAAAACAACATCAAAAGATCGCAG